>QHPW01000197.1 GCA_003219675.1 Verrucomicrobiota bacterium | reverse complement strand
GGCGCTTGGACTGCACAATCCGACTCCCTGTTCGTGGACGGACGGCATGGCGCGGGTCAGCGACCAAAAGCTGTTCATCTCACCCCCCATTGATGGCTGGATACTCGTCGTCGGCGTCCTGTTGCCTGAGCCGGGCGAGGATGTGGACGTTTGTTTCCGGTTCTTGCAACGATTAAGTCGCGAGTTGGGTGAAGTGCAGTATTTCAGCGTGAATCATGCGGTCGGACACCACGCCTGGGCGCGGTTCGAGCGCGGGCGCGCCATCCGCGGTTACGCCTGGGCCGGGGAAACGTTGTGGAACCAGGGCCGAAAAACCTGGGCGGAACGAAAGCTTGGCCTCACATGCTACGATTACTGCGAAGGCGAAACGGGGAACCACATTACGGAACTGGAGCGGAGCCGGGCCAATACGGAGAAAGTCCTGCTGCTGGCTTCGATTTGGAGCCTGGATCCATCCTCGATCGACGACCATGCACTGAGCGATGTCCTGGGCATTGCCGGCGACCTGTCTCAAGCAAGGCAGCGTTGAGGTCTTGCGCCTCACCGGATTCGGGCGCAAAGTGCCTGCGGCCCCTGAACGCGAAGCAACCCTGAACGCGAAGCAACTATGCTGGATTCCATTCTCGAGGAATATCCGAAGGAAATCTCGCTGAAGGAGGGTTTCCAATCCGTGCTGCGGCCGCTCAAGGTGTCCGACGAGAAGGCCTTCCACGATTTTTTCCTGGCCGTGCCCGAACAGGAGCGAATGTTTATCAAGCATCGCGTCACCGAACCGGAAGTCATTCGCGACTGGTGCCAAAACATTGACCTGGGCCGCAACCTCCCGCTGCTGGCGCTGGCGGAGAACAAGATCATCGGCGACGCCACGCTGCACCAGCAGTTGGGCGGGTGGAAACGGCACATCGGTCGGGTCAGCGTGCTGGTGCATCCGCAATACCGCGGTCGCGGCCTGGCCAAATCGTTGGTGATCGAAATCATCGAGATCGCGCGCAACATCGGCCTGGAAAAGCTCGAAGCTGAGTTCATTGGCGGACAGGAAACGGCGATGAAGATGTTTGGTTTGCTCGGATTCGCACCTCTGCTCCGGCTCCCGGACTACGTGAGAGACATGAAGGCCATTTCGCACGATTATGTGCTCATGGGCCTCGGCCTCGAGACCGACGAGGAATACGCGGGGATGGAATAAGGCGTGTTTCCTGCTCGCCGCCGATAGCTTTTCATGGATTGAAAGACTCTCGCCTTGCAATGCTCCACTTTCGCCAACCCGTTCGCATCCGGCACAAAAAGATCTGCCGCCTTGCGTTGGTGAAAGTGCTCCTCCTGGCAGTTTGCTGGACGCACCCGCCGGCGCGGACGCTGAACGCAGGCGCGTTTGATACCACCCAGTATCGCTACGACGCGTGGAAAATCGAGCAAGGCCTGCCGCAAAACACGGCGAAAGTCATTTTTCAGACCCGGGACGGTTATCTCTGGTTTGCCACGCGGTTTGGAATCGTCCGGTTTGATGGAGTAAGCTTTCGGGTGTTCGACCGGGGAAACACGCCGGAAATAGGCGACGAAAACGGGATTTCAATGGTGGAAGAGGCGGACGGAACCTTCTGGATTGCGACCTGGCAGGGCGCCACACGTTACAAGGACCGGGCTTTCACACATTTTGAGCTCGGCAGGCGGAAAACGGACGACCGCCTTTGGGCGATCTGCTCCAATCGCCAGGGCGGCATCTGGGCCGCCACCAGCGACGGGTTGCTGGCATTTGAACCCGGCCGACCCCTTGCCCGTTACGCGACCAACGACGGCCTTAGCACCAACCTGGTCACCTCGGTTCTGGAAGATACGGACGGAATGCTGTGGGTCGGGACCGAGCTTGGACTTCAAAGGCGGGACCCGGGCAGTGCCAGATTCATCGACGCCTGGGCGAAGGTTGCTTCACCCGCCGATCGCGTACACTGCCTTCACCGTGACCTGAATGGCAACCTTTGGGTCGGTGCTTCCTCAGGGTTGCACCGATTGAGGGATGGCCAATGGACCAGCTATACAACGCGCAACGGTTTGCCGGACAATCGTGTCGATTTCATCACTCACGATTCCCTGGGAAACCTCTGGATTGCCACTGGCGACGGCGTGCTGCTGCGATTCCGCGATGGAGTGTTCACGCGATTCGGCAAAAAGGAAGGGCTGTCGGATAATTGGGTGCTGTGTGCACTGGAGGATCGCGAGGGCAATCTTTGGGTGGGCACCAACTATGGCGGCCTCAACCGCATGCAGCCCCGGCGCATTCTTGCTTATTCCGCTCTCGACGGATTAATCCACAACAATGTGTGGAGCATTCGGGAGTCGGAGCGGGGCGGCATCTGGATCGGAACGGAAAACGGCGTCAGCCACTTCAAGAACGGCGAGTTCACCAATTTCAGCCTGGGAAAAAACCCGGATGACAATCACGTCAAGTCGGTATTTCAAGACCGCGCGGGGAATTTGTGGATTGGCACTCGAGCCGCGGGTTTGAAGCGCATGCAGAACGGCAGGATAACCGGCAGTTTTACCACCCAGGACGGTTTGCCCAACAACCAGGTCAATGCGATTTACCAGGATAAACAAGGCCGAATCTGGATCGGAACGCAAGGCGGGCTGTGCTGGTTTAAGGATGGAACCATCACCAATGCCGGCCTTCCCAAACACGACATCCGCGCAATCCACCAGGACAGCACGGGCGACCTCTGGATTGGAGAATACGGCGGCGGTGTGAACCGGCTCCATGACCGCCGCTTCATTTCGTTCACCACCAGGGAAGGCCTTTCGGATGACCGGGTTTTTGTGATCTACGAAGATGAAGATCACGCGCTTTGGATCGGAACGGAAAACGGGCTGAACCGGCTCGAAGACGGCACCATCACCAGGTTCACGGTCGATCAGGGACTGTTTGACAACGTCATCAACGATATCCTTGAAGACAGTGAAGGAAACATGTGGATCAGTTGCAATCGCGGCATCTACCGGGTGCGCAAGGAAGAACTGCTGGCCCTGGTCCGGCAAGGGAAGGATAAAAGAGTCAAATACATCTCCTACGGCACCTCGGACGGCATGCTGAGCAGCGAAACCAACGGCGAAAACCAGCCGGCCGCGTGCAAAACCCGTGACGGAAAACTTTGGGTTAGAATCCATGAACAGCTGCTCGGTTCTCCGGGACCGGTGCGTCTGCCCCCCGGGCGCGGCGACCTGCTTGAAGTTCGCTACACGGCCAACAGCCTGGTGGCGCCGGAAAAGGTCCGGTTCAAATATCGCCTCGAGGGGTGGGACCAGAACTGGGTCGAGGCCGGCAATCGGCGCGTGGCTCATTACACCAACCTGCGGCCCGGCAATTACACTTTCCGGGTCATCGCCTGCAACAATCACGAGGTCTGGAACCATCAAGGCGCATCCTTCGCATTCTTCCTGGCGCCACATTTCTATCAGATGTGGCCGTTCTACGTGATGTGCGGCCTGTTCGTGATCCTCTTTGGCTACGCCCTGCACTGGGGCAGACTCCGCGTCGTCAGAAAAATCGAACGGCTCGAAAAACAACATGCGCTGGAAAAGGAACGCGCACGGATTGCCAACGAAATGCACGATGATTTGGGCTCCAGTTTGACGCAGATTGCGCTCCTGAGCGAACTGGTCAATCGCGACCTCTCCTCCGCCGACAAGGTCGGCGAGCATATCCAGAAAATCACAACAACGACGCGCGAAGTTTTCCGCGCCATGGACGAAATCGTTTGGGCGGTCAATCTGGTGGATTACCTCAGCAAATACGCGCAGGATTTCCTCCGCCCGGCCGGCATTCGCTGCCGCCTGGATCTGCCGGCCCGTCTCACTCCTTATCCGCTAACCACGGAGGCGCGCCACAATCTCTTCCTCACCGCCAAGGAAGCGCTGAACAACATTGTCAAACACGCCACCGCCTCCGAAGTCTGGTTCCGCGTCGCGCTCGACACCACACGATGCAGTATCTGCATCGAGGACAACGGCTGCGGGTTCCGCGTCGGTTCCACCCGCCCGGGCGGCAACGGCCTCACCAGCATGAAAGAACGGCTCGCGGCCATAGGAGGAGAATTCAAACTCGACAGCCGGCACGGCAACGGGACAAGACTCGAACTGATCGTGCAACTCAAACAAGTCCAGTGAACCGGATCACCCATCCGCCCATGCTGTGGCGAAACTCCCGGCCACGGCCCGGTTTGCACCCTACCTGTTTTGGGGTATTCTCACGAACGCTCCCGTGGAGCAAAATGGCCGCGGCTGTAGAACTGTGGCAGGAATGTTGCGAGCGCGGACGGACAAACGGCTGCTGCTTTTGCCACGGGTTGTTCTGCCTCCGAACGCAGTGATAATTCTGACCTGGTCCCGCTATGCCTGTCAAAGTCTCTCTGGTCGAAGACAATGATCGCGTGCGCGAAAGCCTGGCGTCGCTGATCGACGGTGCGCGCGGTTTTCGATGCGTCGGCGCGCATCGCAGCGCCGAAGCCGCACTCAAGCTGGTCCCGGAAGAAGAACCCGACGTCGTCCTGATGGACATCCACCTGCCGCGTCTTTCCGGCATCGACTGTGTCAGAAAACTCAAGGCAATCGAACCGGATTTGCTGGTCATCATGCTGACCGCGTATGCGGACGACGATCTGATCTTTCAGGCGCTCAAAGCCGGCGCCAACGGTTATCTGGTGAAACAAACACCGCCCTCTGAAATCCTCGCCGCAATCCAGGAAGTCCATGAGGGAGGCGCGCCGATGTCCAGCAACATCGCCCGAAAGGTCATTCAGTCCTTTTATCAGGCCCAGCCCGGTGAGGCGTCCACCGAGACTTTGTCTCCTCGCGAACGGGAAATCCTGGATCTGCTCGCCAGAGGTTATATGAACAAGGAGATCGCAGACGCGCTCTCCATTGCCTTCCAGACAGTTCACACGCATGTCCGCAACATCTACAGCAAGCTTCACGTCCGTTCCCGCACCGAAGCCGTCGCCAAATACCTTCGCCCCCAATGAGGGGTGTCCCGGCGGCGCGGAACAGGAGTTTCACCCTCCGAACAAGGATCCGGTCAAGGCGCCGGAGCAGGCGAAGCGCCGACTCCGATGTTTACGCCCACCGGGTTCACGATGCGCGACACGGCCCGCGCGCCTTCGTTGATGGCGACGGTCTGGACGAACGTTTTCAGAATCAGGTCGGCGTACTTGACCAGAGTTCGGTACGGACTGAACGGCACGTACACGATGTCACCCGGTTCGAGCAGCACGTCCGGCGCTTTGCCTTTTGCGATCTCCTTGTAATCAACGACGGCGATTTTCGGCTCGGTCAGCGAGCCGCGCACGATCGCCACGTGCGACAGGTAGGCGTCCTTGATGGTCCCCTGCGCGTTGGCAATCGCCGCCACCAGCGACATTCGCTCGCGAAAGACCACCGGCTTGGGCTGCAGGACGGCGCCCAGCACGAAGACTTCCCGGGAATTCGCCAACGGCACATAGACCAGGTCATCCGGGCGCAAATAGATGTTTTGTGACATGTCCCCCTCCTTGAGCAGCCGGGAAAAATCCACCGGCAAAACCTGGCCGTCGCGAAGCACGAAGCTTCGGCGCAAATCCGCGACTTCCTCCGAAGATCCGGAGCCCGCCGGTCCCCCGCCCGGCGATGCCAGACCCGAGGAGCTGCTCGGCCCGCCTGCCAGCGAGAGCGCCTCGATCAGCGTCATCGGCGCCGGCATCGGATAAACGCCCGGCTTGTTCAATCGTCCCAGCAACCAGACCCGCTGACTCTCCGCTCCGTGCAGCGTCACGCTGACCTGCGGCTGTTCCCGCACGTATTTCAACAGCTCACGCTCGATGAGCGCCCGGGTGTCCGGAAGCGTCAATCCCCAGACGTCGAGTCCGGGCAGCAGATAAAAATAAATCCTTCCGTCCGGCCCCACGGCATTCGTCGCGCGCGTCGTGACATCGACCAGAATTTCAACCTCCAAATAGTCGCCGGGACCGAGCGTGAAGCGATTTGTCGGCGGTTTGAGCCACTCGAGACTCAACAGGTTGGTTTCCGCCACTGCGGTGAGGTTGGTGAGCGCTGCCAGCTTTGCGGCACTCGCCGCGCGCGCGTCGAACCGCGGACCGGTCGCGGTCCGGCAACCGAGCAACGTTGCCAGCGCCAATCCCCCCAACAACCAAAAACCCGCTCGTTTCATAACGGTCGTTGAATTCAATCTCACTCGATAATCGGGCTGCGAATCAGCGGCCCCACGTGGCCGCCGGTCCAGGTAATGACGACGGCCTGCACGAAAGCCGAAGCGGCGGTGTCCAGCAGCTCCTCCGCCCTGACCCACGGCCGATAGTGAACGTAAACGATGTCGCGCGGCTCCAGTTTGAAGTCCGTCGCGCGCGCCGACAACATCGCTGACGCGTCCACCACAAAGGTCTCCGGCTGGTTAAGCGAACCGCGAACCACCAGGATTTTTCCCTTCCACGCCCGGTCGGTGAAGCCGCCTCGCGCCGCGAGGGCGCCGAGGAGGGACGTGTCAGGCCTGTAGCCAACCACGCCCGGCATTCGCACCTCTCCCACCACATAGACTTCTTTGAGGTCCGCGGCCGGAAGATAAAGATAATCGTCCGGCTCCAGCGGGATGTTTTGGGAAAGGTCACCTCGCAAAAAGAGCTTTTCGAAATCCACCGGCATGCGCTGGCCGTGCCGCACCAGAAACGTCCGCCGCAAATCCGCGATTTCAACCAGATTTCGATCCTGCACACCCGTTTCCAGCCCGCGCGCGCGCGCAATCGCCTCGATGATCGTCGTCGGCCGGTCCAGGGTGAACACGCCCTTCTGAACCACGCTGCCGAGCAGGAAATATTTTTTGCTGTTGTACACCACCGGCGTGATGATCGTGCGCGGCGCGCGATAATACGCGGCCAGAGCCTCGTCCATTTTGGCCCGCAGTTCGTCCACGGTCAGCCCGGACGCCATGATGTCCTGTGCCTGCAGATAATTGACGCGTCCGTCCGGCCCGATGTTGATGCCGTAACGCGCCAGTTCCTTTTGGCCGAAGAGCGAAAAGTTCAACACATCGCCCGCACCGAGCGTCAAACGCTCCTGCCATGGCGCGCGCCGGCGCGAAGCGGCGACGGTGAGCGAAGGTTTGGTTTCGGGCGATTTGACCTCGCTCTTCACGACCGCTTGAGCCGGCTCCGGCGCGTCCGGGTCCGCCGCCACCGGGTCCGCCGCGCGCGTCGTCAATGCGCTCAGAGCGAACCCGATGGCAACGCTCGCCGTCCACTGGAGCAGACTGTTTCTGACCACCGGGACGGTCTCGCGATTGAGCACCGCGCCGACCAGATTGCAGCGGGCATGGCGCAGTGTCGCCAACTCTCTGCGCGTTTGCGCCGGGTCTGCCTCGCCGCCGCTCAACCAGATCAGTTGAGGAACGTGCTCGGCGAGCAGGACTGCTTCCGGCACCGAAGCGGGCGGCAGCTCGACGAGAATGACGACATTTTCGATCTTGTACCAGTGCTGCAGCGCGCTGTGCCATTCCTTGCGGCGTTCATAATTCCAAACCCAACCAGGCACCGGAATGTGCACCACCGGCGGCGCGTCCGGAGCGATCAATTGCTCGGCCACCTGTTCCGGGTGAGACAGAATATTGTGCGCCAGGGCGCTCTTTTTAGCTTCGGCCGCAGTCGGAGAAAACGGAAAGGTTTCGTTCGATGCAGCCCTTCGAGCCGCAACGTCGCCGGACCCTGGCGTTTCGGTGGCGGCAAATTCCGGGCCGCCTTTGCCATTCGGCGAGGGCTGCGTGGCAACGGTCAAAACCCGCGTGCCCCGCTGGCTGGCGGCCTGTCCCAGCAGTTTTATCCACGTGGAGCGCCCTTCGCCCTGAGTTGAAGAAGTAAAGCCGCAGACGATACCGCGATCGGGTGAATAATTGAGTTTGTCCAGGAGACTCGTCCAGGTGCGGAACGCCCAGTCGGTTTGCTGCGCCGGACTCATCAGCTCCAGGTTGCCCAGGGTCGCAAGCACGGGAAGTCCGGTGACACGTTGAAGGTCGGCGGCGGTTTTGATCCGGCGATCCCTGACTTCCGCGAGCAACACAGCGCACACGGCGAACGCGAAACCACAAAACCCGCCAAACAGCATCAGAATCAAAGTCTTCAGTTGTCCCCCGTGGCGAACCACGTCGTTCACCGTCGCCAGCCCCAGGAGGCGATAGTAGCCGGTGGGGTCCTTCGCAAACAATCGGGCTTCCCGCTGGCGGGTCAGCAACACCTGCCTGGCTTTTTCAAGGTCTCCCAGCCGGTTTTGAGTGCGCTTGAGCAGCTCGTCCAGGTCCTCCGCGTCCTTGCCCGACGCCATGCCGGCTTTCGAAGCCGGTGAAACTGCGTTCGATTTCACGGCTACGGCGGCGCCATCGGTCTTTGTCGTCTGAGAAGGATCGAGACCGGCTTCCTCGATCTGCTTCTGAATCTCCTGGATTTGAGCGCGCTGTATCCTGACCTCCGGATGCTCGTCGGTATAGCGGGCGCGCAGCGCGATGTAGTTCGTTTGCGCGCTTCTCAGTGCTTCAAGGAGCAGCTTGACGTTCGGTCCGGAGCGTTGCAGGTCGCCCGACAGCCTCTTCAACTGCTCGTTGACCGCGGCCAGTTCATGCCCGTTCTCCTTCAAACGTTCCTCGAGGTACTTCTCGACCTCCTTCGCTTCGTCGGCTTGCATCTGCTGAGTGAAACGCTCCGCTTCGCGCGCGAACAAGTTCACCAGGTTGACGGCGTCCTGCCGGTCGGGTCCCGAGAGCGTCACGAGGATGAAGTCGACGTTGCGTTCCGGCGAGATCCGCAGCCGGTCGGCCAACTCCTTTGCGGACACCGGCGGTTGCGCGTTTGTACCGACCTGGCGCAACAGTTCCTGCGAGCGCAGCATGCTGCGAAAGACCAGTTCGGAGAGCGGTCGCGGGCGGAACGCCTCGCCGAATTCCGAGGTCTGAAACGCATTCTGCCCTTCGTTGCGAATAAACTGCACCGTGGTGGTGTACCAGGCGCTCGTGGTGGCGAGGCCGAAAAGCAGGCCCAGCAGCGCCACTCCGCCTCCGCCCGCCACCAGCCACCACCGGCGCCGGCGCAACGCGTCGAGCAGACGCCATGGATCGAACGGGAGACGCCGCAGAAGATTCGCCCCCTCACGCGCTGCCGAAGGAGTCCCGGCGCGCGAGCGTGGCGTCGGACCGTGGGCCGATGGGCCGGCCTGATCCGAATCCCGGGTCGTGGCGCTGCGCTTGACCGGCAGGAAATCCGAATTCTCGTCTGTCTCGCTGTTCATGCCATCCTCAGTGCAGTTGCTTGCTATCTGACAAAACAATCCTTCTATAGAATGAACGGTCCCTTTTCGATAGTGGGGTGCATTTCGGAAATTCGCATGGGGAGAAGACCCTACGCGTTCAGGTTCGACACCGGCCGCGCCAGACGGCGGATTCCCAGGTCAAAGACGGAGAAGCCGAACGGCGCAGTGGCGTTTTGAGGCAGATGAGAAACGCGCGACAGTTCATCCACCACTTACGTATTGTTAGTGCTTCAGTTTCTCGCCAATTCGACGGCGGCGCGATTCAAAAGCCAGGAGACCCATGCCCAGCAGCAGCACAACAGTCGCATGCGGTTCCGGAGCGACCTGAGCGTTGAATTGAAGGTCGTCCAGACCGTTCACGACGCTGCCGGCCATGTCCAGAGTCGTGAATTTCAATTGCACGGTTTGACCTGCAAATGCGGAGAGGTCGCCGGTGACGACGGCTAATCGCGTGTCGGGGTCGGTGTTTCCCGGCTGATATTCGTAGGTCAACGAAATCGGTGTTCCGTTCACCCGAAGTTCAAACGGGCTGCCGTAGTTGATGAAACGAACCGACTGGATGTTGGCGCCAATGTCCCCCGTTTGCACCAGCGAGAATGGTTGATAATCGAACAGCAGATTGTAACCGGGATACAAACCCAGCGAATATTTTCCGGACACCGGCGCGGGAAACCCTTGCGAGCTCGCGTCGTAAATGCTCGCCACGCCGAGGCCGATCGGGTTCAGGTCGTAGCCAATCGACGAAACCTGGTTCGACCCCTGGAATAATTGCCAGCCGGGCAGCAGGTCCGACACCGGGCCGTAACTGACTCCCTGGTCCACGGTGATAGTATTCGTGATGGCGGAGTCGAAGCCCAGGTTCTGCAACGCCGCGGCGTGAGCGGGAAGCACCCCGGCGATCAAGCAGCACATGGCAGTAAAACAGGTTCTCATTCTGGTTCGTTTGTTCGTCCTCCGCGCCTGGCGACACACCCGCGCTCCCCATGACGGCCACGCCTTTTGCGCTGCTCACACCAGCGTCCTGTCTCGCAGAGGCTCGTTTAAGACTAATGATTGTAGCCCGGTTGAATAGTGGGGTGAATACCGGATGCCGCCCTGGGAAAACCCCGCGACTTCTCGAACCATCCCGCGTTGTCTCAATCGGGAGGCGCACTGTGAGGGGTCCGCTCCGGGAGGAGCCGCAGGGCGTCGCTCAGACACGGATTCGCTTCGCCTGCCGTTTGGCCGGAGCGACAAATTTCTTCGGCTGCGCGCTCTTTCCCAAAAGAGGCCGGGTGTGGCGCGGTTGGATTTCGTGCGCCGACGCAGGATGCCGAAAGTACACTCTGTCCCGCGCGATGTTGCCCGGGTGGGCGATAAACAGGGGACCCCAGGACGGGTTCTGGTCGTGCATCGTGTTCAACATCGCCAGCATCCGCTCGAAGAGCGGCTGGAGGTTGGTTCCATCCGCCAGCGCTTCGGTCACAGCCGCGGCCACGGCGTGCGCTGCATAAACCGGCGAGGGGGCAGGTGAATCGGGCAATTCGCCGCCCGTGCGCAACGCAGTGCGGAGCAGGTTCACTTTGCGCTCGTCGCTGTCGCGCCAGTTCTGGATTTCACCCAACGCATGGTTCTCCAGGGCCTTTGCCCGGTAACACACCAGCGTTTGCGCGACAATTCCGGCAGATTGACGGGCGAGGTCCTTCGGGACCTGTTCGCCCGCCAGCACGATGGTTGCCAGATCCTTGTCGGTTTCGTCGGAGATGATGCGGGACCACTCGTTGTGATCGGTGAATTCGAGCAGCGCCACCGTCTCGGCCGCCAGATAACCGCGCAGAATGTCCGCCGGGTGTGGATCGTCCTCGGGCCCTTCGCTGCGCAACCTGGCCTCACCCCCAAACGCGGCGCTCAGGCCGCGGAAATAAGCAATGAGGCCAATGCCTGCAGCGGGACCGACGTTCAAGATGCCCATGACGTCCGACGCCGTTTCGTCGATCCGTGCCGACCAGTATTGGTCGAGGCCGTGGCCCGGCGGACGCAGACTTTTCTGCAATGCGGCGGAGAGTTCCTCTGGCAGCCCGGTGTCGGCGTGAAGAATATCGTGTCCGGCGGTTTCGTGGCCGAGCGCAGACCAGGCGACCAGACCTCTGCGCGCGTTGGCCGGGGGCAAGTTGACCACAGCGGCCTTGCATCCGAATGTGGACGTCGCATCGACGGGCCAGGTGTAAGGGCCGAAATCCGGATTGCCCCATTTGACGAGCGGAGGGATCGCGCCGCGATCGGGCGGTTCGACGCCCTGTCGGTCCTCAGCGCTGAGGAACCCATCGTACAAATCGCTCACCACTTCCTCGAAGGCGTCGGTGGGCGCCTCGGCGAAACTCTCGCCTTGTTGGAGGATGGCTTGCGCGATGTCCAACATGAGGCCCGCGGCGCCTTCGCGGCGGGGATCGCTCTGCAGCGTGCGCTCAAAACCCTGCTCGCCGATCTGGCGCAGCGTGTTGATGAACGGCGAGATCATCGCCTCGCGATACAGCGGGGGCAGTCGTGTGCGCACCGCCTCGAGCCGACCCAGCAATGGCTCATACCTGTTCGGCTCGGCCGGCCCGGGATCGTTGTCAAGCGCGGCCTGCCGGGCGTCTTCGACGCAGGCGTCCAGGCCGGCGGTGCTGACGGGGTTTATGGTCGACAGACGCGGGTGGCGCGTCCGAAGTTGGCGGGCGGATTTCATTTCCAGTGTTCTCAGGCCGTTTTCCAAACAACGTTGTTGCCGCGGCTCGATTCATTCCGCCGTCGCCTCTGGATTCTGCGTCAACGCGGTTCTGCGTTCAGACCGAGGATGTCGTTATCCAGGATCGTCACCGTGGCGGTGTTGAGCAAACCGATGTCGTAAGCGTCATCGGCAGACAACGTGAGAATGACCAGCTCCGGCAGCTCGATGACTCGGTCATCAATGGGGCGCACCTCAACACCTGCTGAGGAGGCGCCGGCGGGAATCGTCACTGAGCCGGGCAGAGCTTGATAGTCAACGCCGTTCTGCGCCGTGCCGCCCACGGCGTAATAGACCGTCAGCGGCGCATCCGTGCTGCCCGTGCGGTAGAG
>QHPW01000035.1:2113-3014 GCA_003219675.1 Verrucomicrobiota bacterium | reverse complement strand
TGCTGGGAATCTGGCGGGCGACGACGCCGAACTGGCCCTTTTCCTTGAAGACGCTGACGCGGAAGCGGGCTAATTCGCCGAAGGCAAAACCAAAGTCCGCCCCGCCGCGCTCGCGCACCTGCTGGATGTGATCTTCCGAAGTGATGCTCCGCATCAACTCCTCGGTGTCCTCCTGCTTGAGCGGGGGTCCTTCGACCTTGTGCAATACCCCGTGAAGCCGGATCACGGGCGGGACACCGACACGCAAATGCAGGTCGGACGAGCCTTCGGCCACGACCAACTGCAACAAATCGGACATCGAATACGACATAAATCAGCGGTAACACGCAGAGGTTGTTTGTTCCCGAAGCCGGGGCGTCGCGCGTTTCATCATCCTGTTTTGACAAGACAACCCGGGTTTCGTCATTCCAAATCGCCCAGCGTGGCGCGAATGACTTCTTCCGGAGAGGTCAACCCCGCCAGCACTTTTCTGGCGCCGTCCTCCCGCAGCGTGCGCATGCCCATTTCGCGGGCGCGCGAACGCAACTCCGAGGAAGAAACCTTGTCATAAATCAATTTTCGTATCTCATCATCCACCACAAAGACCTCAAAGATTCCAAAGCGACCGCGGTAACCCGTTTTGTTGCATTCGTTGCACCCTTTGCCTTTCATGAAGGTGGCTTTGGCGGTATTGCTCGGATCGATGTTCAAGGCCCGCAGCTCCGCTTCGGTCGGCACGTAGGAAGAGCCACAGCGGCGGCAGACCCGCCGGACCAGGCGTTGCGCCATCAACGCGCGCGCCGAAGAGGCGACCAGGAACGGTTTGACGCCGATGTCAATGAGACGCGTCACCGCGCTCGGCGCATCGTTGGTGTGCAGGGTGGAGAAAACCAGGTGGCCGGTCAGCGAGGCGTTGATCGCG
>QHPW01000035.1:0-2102 GCA_003219675.1 Verrucomicrobiota bacterium | reverse complement strand
AGGCCGTGGCGAAGGTCAGTCCCACGGCCTCGCTGACCTGCACCTGGTTGATGCCGGAAAGCTGATACTCCACCGGGTCCTCGACGATGATGATTTTGCGGTCGGGCCGGTTGATGTAATTCAACACGGCGTAAAGCGTCGTGGTCTTGCCGGAACCGGTCGGCCCGGTCACCAGCAGGATGCCGTCCGGCAATCCAATCAGTTTTTCAAACGTCTGCTGGTCGTCGGTGAAGAAACCAAGCTCGGCCAGGCCAAGCTTGAGACCTTCCTTGTCCAGAATACGCATGACGATGCTCTCCCCGTGATTGGTCGGAATGCATGACACCCGCAGGTCGATCGTCTTGCCGCCCACCGGCGTCTGAATGCGTCCGTCCTGCGGAACCCGCCTTTCCGCAATCGACATGTTGGACATGATTTTGATGCGGCTGAGGATGGCCGGCTGCAACCGTTTGGGCGGCGCCTTCATCTCGTGCAGCACCCCGTCGATGCGGTAGCGCAACCTGAACTTCTTCGACAGCGGTTCGAGGTGAATGTCCGACGCCCGCGCTTTGAAGGCGTCTACGATGATGGTGTTGACCAGCTTGATGATCGGCGCGTCGGCATCGACGACTGACCCGTCATCGGCCGCCGAGACATCAGCCAGGGTCGAGATCTGGATTTCACCCTCTGTGATGTCCTGAATCATCTTGTCCACCGAGTCCTCGCGCGCGCCGCCATAGTATCTGCCCAGGGCCTCCTCGATGTCGTCCGGGCTGGCCACGCGGGGCTCGACCTGCGCGTTCAACAGGTGTTGCAGGCTGTCGAGCGTGTCCAGATCGGAAGGGTCGCTCAGGGCCACGGTGACGGTGTTGTCGTGGCGGTAGAGCGGAATGACGTTGTATTTCTTCGCGATGTGGCGGGGGATGGCGGAGATGACCTCGTCCGTCAGGCGCATGTCTCCGATATTGACAAATTCGACGCCGAACTGGGCCGCTTTGGCCTGGGCCACTTGCGACCGGGTGATGACTTTTTTGGCGACCAGGGTGTCCACCACTCCTTCGCCGGTCGAATCGGCTTCCTGACGGACCGGGCCCAACTGTTCCTCAGTCACCAGCCCCATGTCCACCAGGGTATCTATCAGATAATCGTCTCTAGCGGCCACAATTTGTTGCTCCCATACGGGTGTCGATTTGGGATTTGGCGAATAGTATCGGCCACGGTCTCAATGTCAAACGTTCACGCGAATTTACAGCAGGAATTTCGCCTGATTAAAAAAATCGTCAACAAAACTCAGAGAAATTATGTTGATACCGTCGCCGTCGCCGAGCGTCACGGCAGGTCGCTCCTCGGTTGACCGGGCGATGGACAAACAGCTCGAGTGGTCTGCCAAACAGCGAAGTCGTTTGAGGACTGGCGCATCCGTCAGGAGTTGAACCTGAAACCTTCTGATCCGTAGTGGCAAAAACTCCCTCAAAATCCTAAGAAATCGCGAAAAAATGCTTCCAGCAACCGAGAGCCACCTCCAGCTACGTGACCAAAACCGTTACCAATTCCTCATCATTAAAACGCCGAGCTCGGTTGCCTGGCAGGCGTTAGGACAAGTTCGTGCGGCTTCCCCACCGGCAGCGACCGAAGCATGAGCGTGTTGATGACCGTGAACATCGCCGAATTCGCCCCGATGCCCAGCGCCAGCGTGAGCACAGCCACGACGGTGAAGCCGGGATTCTTCAACAGTTGGCGAAAGGCGAATCTCAAATCGTTCATGGGTCGTTGTCAGTTGTTAGTGGTCCGTTGTCAATTGCTTGACTCCGCATTCCACCCTCCGCATTCCACATTTGGATCATGGCTCTGGATAATGACGAAATCCGAATGACGAATATCGAAAGAAGGTCGAAGCACGAATGACCAGGAGATTGTCGATGTGCTCCGAGTCGCCGATTCGGCTTTCAGATTTCGGGTTTCTTTCGTCATTCGGAATTTGTCATTCGTCATTCACGCGTTCACGCTTCACGTTTTAACGATTCAACGGTTCAACCGGGCTTTATTCATAACGCAGCGCGTCCATCGGATCGATCTTCGCCGCGCGCCGCGCGGGGAGGTAGCAGCCGAGCAGGGCGATGGTC
>QHPW01000194.1:11374-12357 GCA_003219675.1 Verrucomicrobiota bacterium | reverse complement strand
TCAAACGCTTTTGACCGAAGCCTTCCGCACGTTGACCCGCCGTTTGCAGGTCAAGCTGGCGGCGCTGCTCGCCAGCAATGTGACCGGGGCGGAGCATTTGCTGAAACTGGCGGCCGATGGCCGCGCACCCGCTGCGCTTTTGCTCGAGCGCGCAGTGAAGGACAAACTGCTCGCGTCGAAACCGGTGAATGTCAACGAACGAATCGCGCAACTGACCAAGGGTGTCGCGGAGCCGAGCGGCGACATTCAAAAGTTGATTGATGAGCGACGCTCCAATTTCAACGCGGCCAAGGCCTCGGCAGCGCGCGGTGAAAAAATATTCACCCTGAATTGCCAGCCCTGCCATCAGATCGACGGCGCCGGCAACGTCGTCGGCCCGCAACTCGACGGCGTCGGCGGTCGCGGGCTCACGACTATGGTCTCGTTGCGCGACGGCGACGTTCAGTCCGGCCTGTTCCGGCGCGAGGAAGGCGAGGCGATCGTGCTGGCCAACAGCGTGGGAAAGGAAATCTCCATCCCCAAGAAGGACATTGTCGAGCGCCGCGCTTCAACCACGTCGCTGATGCCGGAGAACTTCGGCGAAATCATTTCACCCCAGGATTTCAACGACCTGATCGCGTTCCTGCTCGCGCACGGGCCGAAGCCGACGAAGTAGGACAGTCGTCTCGCGGGTCCCGCCTTCACCCTGGAGTTGTTGAGCCGGCTGTCCAAATGGATCCGGCTGCGACGGGTGCGAGCCGATGCGGCTTTGAGTGTGAACGTTCACAACGTCCCGCGTGGCTGCGAATGAACGCCCAGCGGGAAAGTGGTATCTATCACCCCTTCCGAAGCTGATGGGATTTTTCGCCCTCTTCCCCGGATTACGCAGGGTTTTTGGTTTCCGCTGCTCCGGCACCGGTCCCGCTACGGTGGGATTCATTTCAAAATTTCGTTGTTTCGCTAGTTTGTCCGCATCATCTATTGTCGTTTGCGAACATGAATTT
>QHPW01000194.1:0-11127 GCA_003219675.1 Verrucomicrobiota bacterium | reverse complement strand
CCATGGCGTTGTGCACGGCGCCGGTGGGTATTTCAAGCACCTTCTCCTCATTGGTATTGGGGGTTCGGCATTAGGCCCGCAATTTGTTTCCAGCGCGCTTGGGCACCCCAGGACGGACAAGATGGACGTTTACTTTTTCGACAACACGGACCCGGATGGGATGGACAAAGTCCTGGCAGAAGTTGATTCAGGACTTGGCGAGACTTTGTGCCTTGTGATCTCAAAGTCAGGGGGCACAAAGGAAACACGGAATGGAATGTTTGGGGCCCAGGCGGCATACGAAAGGGCTTGTTTGAACTTTCATTCGCATGCGGTCGCAGTTACAGGTGTCGGCAGTGAACTGGACAGATATGCCATAAAGAATGCTTGGCTAAGAAGGTTTCCAATGTGGGATTGGGTCGGAGGTAGAACGAGCGAACTTTCGGCCGTAGGACTCTTACCAGCTGCGTTGCAAGGGGTCGAAATAGATAACTTGTTGGCCGGGGCAAGAGCTTGCGATGACATTACTCGTCAGAATAACGTTAAAACTAATCCGTCTGCACAGTTGGCGGCAATGTGGTACCATGCCGGTAACGGTAAAGGAATGAAGGATATGGTAATTCTACCTTACAAAGACCGACTAGGACTATTCTCGAAGTACCTGCAGCAACTCATCATGGAGTCCATCGGCAAGGAATTGGACTTGAACGGGAACGTAGTTAATCAGGGTCTTGCAGTTTACGGGAACAAGGGATCAACCGATCAACATGCCTATATCCAGCAACTCAGGGACGGCCTCAACAATTTCTTTGTGACTTTCATCGAGGTCTTGAAGGATCGGGAAGATCAGTTGCTGTTTGTTGAACCAAACGTTACTTCGGGTGATTATCTGAACGGCTTCCTTCTTGGGACACGCCAAGCATTGCATGAGAAGGATCGGGAATCAATGACGATCACCATAAGAGACGTGTCGGCCTTCAGCATCGGCGTATTGATTGCATTGTATGAAAGAGCCGTCGGTTATTACGCCTCGTTGATCAACATCAACGCGTATCATCAACCTGGTGTCGAAGCAGGCAAGAAGGCCGCCAGCTCTATAATATCATTGCAGCTGAATGTGTTAAAATACTTGACCAATAGTCGCGGTCAGCCAAAAACAGTCGAGCAAATTGCTCAATATATTGATACTGAAGAAGATGTGGAGATGATATTCAAGATATGCGAACATTTGGCGGCAAATCCGGATCGACTTGTCGTCAAGGCACCGCACGAGAACCCGTTCTGTGCGACCTACACCAAGGCCTAGTTTTAGCATGTTCGTTTATCCCAAAAGGTATGATGTCATCGTCGTGGGTGCTGGACACGCCGGAGTAGAGGCCGCGCTGGCAGCATCAACCATGGGCTGCCAGAGCCTGTTGCTCTCGATAAATCTCGATACAATTGGCCAAATGTCGTGCAACCCGGCTATTGGCGGTTTGGCAAAAGGACATTTAGCGCGCGAAATCGATGCGTTGGGAGGAGAGATGGGTAAGGCCACAGACATGACTGGTTTACAATTTCGCATGCTCAATACCAAGAAGGGGCCTTCAGTATGGGCACCTCGCGCGCAGTGCGACAAGAAAGCTTATCAGTTGAGGTTGAAATGGATATGCGAACGAAAGGAGAACCTGGATGTGAAGCAGGGCCAAGCAGCCAAGCTATTACATAAGGATCGGCAAGTCTTTGGGATCGAAACCAACCTTGGCGTTCAATACCTTGGAACGACCGTCGTAATTACGACCGGAACATTCTTGCGCGGCCTAATGCACATCGGACCTGCCCAACAATCAGGAGGACGAGCCGGCGAATCTGCGGCATTGAGTCTATCTGATTCGCTCAAAGAGGTGGGACTTGAATTGGGTCGGCTGAAAACCGGAACCCCTCCAAGGCTACTGCGTCGTTCGATCGACTTCGCGCGAACACAAATCCAGCCAGGTGATGAACCGATACCCTACTTCAGCTACTGGAAGGACGATATGTTCCACGTGGAACATTCGGATCTGACTCCAGCAGAAGGCAATCGGCCCAATGGGAAGTATCCACCGGGGTCGATCCTATCCAGATTGAACGGCCAAATGGCGTGCCATATTACTTATACCACCAAAGCCACCGCTGAGATGGTTCGCGCCAACTTACACAAGTCCCCCATGTATTCCGGCGCGATTGAGGGAATAGGACCTCGCTATTGTCCCTCCATCGAAGATAAGATTGTAAAGTTCGCGGAAAAGGACCGACACCAGATCTTTCTCGAGCCCGAGGGAATTGCGACAGACGAGATCTATGTCAACGGCTTCTCAACGTGCCTGCCGTTTGAGGTACAAGTGGACTTGGTTAAAACGATCGTCGGCTGCGAGAATGCAGAGATCATGCGTCCAGCCTACGCGGTCGAATACGATTTTGCATTCCCAACGCAGCTCGACTCATCTTTGGAAACGAAGGTCTGCCGGAATCTCTTTCTGGGTGGCCAAATCAATGGAACTTCGGGTTATGAAGAGGCTGGAGCACAAGGGTTGATGGCTGGAATTAATGCCGCCAGACGGGTCCAAGGGCTCGAACCTGTCGTTCTTCGCCGTGACCAGGCTTACATAGGTGTTCTTATCGACGACTTGATTACGAAGGGTACAACAGAGCCTTATCGCATGTTTACTTCCCGTGCCGAGTATCGGTTAATGCTGCGTCAGGATAACGCCGATCTTCGGCTTTCTGAAACCGGACACCGAATTGGCCTTCTGCCCATCCGGAACTATCAAAAGGTTATCGAAAAGCGACAGGCTATTGAAAGAGAGCTGGAACGACTCGAGAGGACGCGAGATGGGACTCTTAGTCTGGCCCAGATGCTTCGCCGATTACTAAGGTATAACGACTTGCCAATCAAGAATGCGAGTCTGAGCGAGGATGTAATCCAACAAATTGAGATCTTATTCAAATACGCGGGCTACATTAATCGGCAAGAGGCTGAGGCAGGAAAACTCAGAGGCATGGAAGAGAAAAGAATTCCAGATTGGATCGACTACAACTCCATTCCCAGTTTACGTACGGAGGCAAGACAAAAGCTTAACACAATACGGCCCATGACACTTGGCCAGGCATCAAGGATCTCAGGCGTTTCACCCGCCGACGTGAGTTTGGTAGTGGTGTGGATGAAACGCGGAGCAAAGGAAGAACTGGCCTGAAGTTCCAAGTGTAGTTCTGTCAGGATCACATGGACGCTTATTATACAACATGTTTATTATAAATATGTTGTGTATTTATCGGCAGTGAGGATCAGATCTCAATCGAAGGCGTGACCTGAGGAGCACAAGACATTTCGAACTTTGTGGCGAACCAGTTCTTTAACTTTATCCCGTGCCGGCCCGAGGTACTTGCGTGGATCAAACTCCTTGGGGAATTCCCACAGCGCCTTGCGAATGGCAGAAGTCATCGCCAGCCGAAGGTCCGTGTCGATATTGACTTTTGTGCAACCGACCCGTCGTGCAACTTCAATGTCGGCTTCAGGAACTCCTGCCGTGTCATCTCCGAGCTTACCGCCGTATTTGTTGATTTCCTGGACGAGATCTTTGGGGACGCTTGATGCACCGTGGAGGACAAGAGGGTAATCGCCTAATCCTGCGTCCATTAAAGCTTTCTTGATTGCTTTCAATCGGTCCAGATTGAGGTGCTGGTCGCCCTTGAATTTGTACGCGCCGTGGGAGTTGCCGATGGCGACTGCGATAGAATCCGCCCCAGTCGCTTTGACAAATTCGACGGCTTCATCAGGATGGGTGTAAACTCCACGTTTCGAGTATCCGCCGCCTTGCTCTCCATCATCGTGCTGCGCACCGACCAACATTCCAAGTTCGGCCTCAACAACACAGTCGTGTTTATGAGCGTAATCGACGACTTTCTTGCACACGGCAACGTTCTCTTCGAAAGGGAGGTGGCTGCCATCGATCATGACACTCGTAAAACCTTCGTCGATGCATTCCTTGCATAGTTCAAATGTGTCCCCGTGATCAAGATGAACCGCAATAGGAATATTGGAAAGACTTACGGCAGCCTCGATGAGTTTCTTCAGATAAACCGGATTCGCGTATTGGCGCGCGCCTTTGGAAATTTGAAGCATCACCGGCGCCTTTTCCTCTTCGCAGGCCTCAACAATGGCCTGGAGAAGCTCCATATTATTGACGTTGAAGGCGCCAATGGCGTATTTCCCTTTCAGCGCTTTGGCAAACAGTTCCCTGGTATGTGTCAGTGGCATAGTTTTCAGTATCCGATTCAATCAACACAAATCGTGTTCCGGGTGAAAGAGTCTCTATAATAGAAATCGCTGAGGAAAAGGGAAACAAAAATTGAAATCACCATAGGACGCTGTCAGTATTCTCTGCTTGCTCGCCGACGGGTTGTCGTGGTTAGGTAGGCAGGGCCGCGCAAGCCAGATGATCCGGAAACCGCCAATGCGCCTTTCATGGGGCTGGCTGTTTGAGAGCCACCGAGGCAACGTTCATTGAGCGGCGGGGCCGCAACAACACCATGGCCGCAAAGCTATTTGTCGGGAATCTCTCCTTCACGGTTCTTGAAAACGAGCTGAAGGACCTCTTTTCGCAAGCGGGGACCGTGGTTGCTGTGAATGTGGTGCAAGACCGAATGACGGGCAAAGGCCGGGGATTTGCCTTCGTGGAAATGAGTTCTGAGCAGGAGGCGCACAAAGCCATTGAGCTGTTCAATGCCAAGGAGTTTCAGGGAAGGAGTCTGAAGGTGAACGTGGCCAGACCTCGCGAGGAGCGGGGGGGTGGCAGCGGCAGGGATGGGGGCGGACACTGAGCCCCTGGGCCACTGAACAAATATTGCAGAGGAAAGGAGAACCGATTGATTGAGATCAAACTGAAGAGACACGAGCCTGTCGAGAAGGGACTGCGCCGCTTGAAAAAGCAGATGTTGCGCGAGGGAGTGATCCAGGAATTGAGGAAGCGCCGTCATTATGAAAAACCGAGCGTGACGCTGCGGCGCAAGAGGAAGGCCGCGCGCTTTGAGGCCATGTTGAAGCAACGACACGCCGACGAGTAGTCCGGGAACGGCTTCTGCTTCTTTGTATTTCCTATGTTTGCCGGACTATTTGGTCAGCATGTAATTCATTCTTCGCGCCCGTTCATAGTCGTTGAAGGAGAATCCGTTTCGGGTTCATTCGCGACACTTGAAGTGGCCGGGAACTTTATCACAGAGAAGGCCAGCTACGCTGCCTTCGTTCTGAGACACGATGGTCAGGAATGGGTCATGGCCAGAGACCGGGTGATTAACCCGTTGTTCGGGCCAAATCGCTGGGAGTTCATTCGTCGCAATCAATGATGTAAATTCCGTCCGCACCGCGCTGACGGCAAGCCTCCCACTACGACGAAGCAATATCGGCTTTTAGAGACTATACTCCATATGAGCAAAATCCTGGTCATCGAGGACGATGTGGCGGTACGTGCCCCTCTAGCGGTAACGCTGGAGCAACAGGGGTTCGAGGTTCTCCAGGCCGGGACGGGCGCCCAAGGTGTTCAGATGGCGCGAACTGAGTTGCCCAACCTGATCTTGTGCGGGGTCGAGCTGGAGGGCGTCGGAGGCAATCTCGTCCTCTACGCTGTGCGCCGCGATCCGAAGATCAGCACCATCCCTTTTATCTTGATGTCGGGTTTCGCGGTCAGTGAACCTGGACTTCCCGGCCTGAAAAGAGGAGCAGATGGTTTCCTGGCCAAACCCTTCACACCGGCGACGCTTACCGCCACCATAGATGAATGCCTCAGTAAACGTCCGCGAGCTGGCGATCAAGCCGAGCAACCGTCGGGCGAACCGTGCGCCGAGGATAGCGCCCGGTCGCTGATCGGTCTGTTGCCCCCCATCAAACAAATTGTCGATGCCACCAAGTTGATCAGCACAGCGTTCGATCGGCTGGAAGCGAAAGAAATTATCGGCTTGGCCACCCAGGCGCATCAAGTGGCTTCGAACGTGTATCGGAGAATTGAGAGAGGACTTTTTACATCAGAGAGACCGCTGGTTTGCTCCCCAGGTCGGGTTTCTCGTTGAGTTTCAGCCAATAGCTCTCCAGGCTCTTGACAATTTCCAACAACGCGTCAAATCCCGCCGGCTTGACCAGGTAGGAATTCGCTCCCAGATCGTAGGCTTTGTTGACATCGGCACTTTGATTGGAAGAAGTCAACACCACCGCCGGGAGACGCTTCAGTCCGGGTTTCCCTCGCACCCATTCCAACACTTCAAAACCTGTTTTCCGCGGCATCTTCAGGTCCAGCAACAGTAGCACCGGCAGCGGATAACGGTCGCGGTCGGTGAATGGCGCCTCGCCGTTCAGATAGCCAATGGCTTCCTGACCATCCCGCACGATGTGGACCGGATTCATCATCCTGGTTTTTCCCAACGCGCGTTGGAAGAGCAAGATGTCGTTCCTGTCATCCTCCGCCAACAAAATGACATCATTTCCCAGATTCATGATTGCAATTGCTTTGGTTCAGGTTCATTCAAAGCCCTCTTCTGCGGGCCGGCAGGTTGAAAGCTCGGTAGCACTCGCCAATACTTGTAACTCGTGTGGGCGGAGTTGCCAATACCCTGTTTAGGGTATGCGTTTGATTTCGGCGTGGGCTTCCCGCGCGTCCGTGAATTCGACTCTCAATGTGAGAGTTTGCCTACAGGTGCTGGAAGAGAAGTTGCTGGCTGTTGCGGTCGAGTTCATCGATGTTGCGGATGTCGTAGCGGTTGTCGTCCACATCGCTGAGGATGATTCGGCCTGGAGCAGGCCGCTGGATGTTCTCGCGCAGGTTCCGCGTCGTCAACCTACATACGCCACGGTCGGTCTCCATCTCCCAGTCCACCGTTCCGAAGCGCTCTTTCGCGGTGAGGATACGTTTGACGGCCGGGACGAGGTAGCGCCGCTCAAGTTCCTCGTTCACCAGCTTCCGATTCGCGTCGATCAGCCCGGCCAGGTCGCCGATCATCCCGACCTCGTTGTTCTCGCCGTCCCGGACGCTGAAGAAACGGCCAGGCGCGGAAAGCGGGAACGCGCGCAGCACGCTCACCTTCAGGTGGGAACGATCCCCTTCGACGGTGAGGCGCAGCGTGGCCCCGTGCTTGAAGAAGTGCAGCCTCTTCAAATCGAGGAACACCAATCGTGCGGCCTCGACGAGGGAGGCGGAAGGTTTTGTTTCTGCGTCGGGCATTTAACCGGGTATCTCGATAATCCTGTTGATGTCCTGCTGCATCTGGACCAGACGGTAGAACTCGCCCTTCTTCTCAATCAGTTCCTCGTGCGTGCCGGCTTCGGCGACCTTGCCCTCCTTCAGGACCACCAACCGCGTGGCATTGCGCAGCGTGCTCAGGCGATGCGCTATCGCGAAAGTGGTGCGTCCCTTGACCAGCCGCGCGATGGCGTCCTGGATCTGTTTCTCTGTGTCGGTATCGACGGAGGCGGTGGCCTCGTCAAGGATCAGAATGCGCGGGTTGTGCAGAATCGCGCGGGCGATGCTCACACGCTGGCGCTCGCCGCCGCTCAGCGTCTGACCGCGCTCGCCAACCTGCGTGTCGTAGCCGTCGGGTTTCCGGAGGATGAAGTCGTGGGCGTTGGCGGCTTTGGCCGCGGCCATGATGTCCTCGCGCGTGGCCTCGGGCCGGGCGAAGGCGATGTTCTCGAAGATCGAGCCGCTGAAAAGGAACGGTTCCTGGAGCACGACGCCGATCTGCGAGCGCAACTCCTTCTGCGCGAGGTGCCGGATGTTCACACCGTCGATGAGGATCTCGCCTTCCTGTACCTCATAGAAGCGGCAGATCAGGTTGATGGTGGTGCTCTTGCCCGCGCCGCTCTGTCCCACGAGGCCAATCATCTCGCCCGGCGCGACGTTGAGATTAATCTCCTTGAGCACCGGCTTGTGGGGCTCGTAGCCGAACGTCACGTTCTTGAACTCCACGCGCCCTTCGATGCGCGGGATGCGCATGGGCTTTTCCGCTTCCTTCACGTCGGATTTGGTGTCGAGCACCTCGAAAACGCGCTCCGCCGACGCCAGCGAGCGCGAAAGAAAGTCCGTAACCCGGCTCATATATTGCAGCGGACCGTAGAAGGTCCCGAGGTAGCCCAGGAACACGAAGAACGTTCCCAGCGTCATTTCTCCCCGGATCGCCCTCTGGCCGCCAAAGTACCAGACTGTCAGGTTCCCCAGGCTGACGATGAAGAATAGAAACGGAAAAAAGGTGACCCACATGTGCTCGGCCACAATGTTTGCCTGGCGAAGCTCGATGCTGTGCTTGTCAAACCGCTGCACTTCGCGGTCCTCTTTGGCAAATGCCCGGACCACGCGCACGCCGGAGAGGCTGTCGCTGACGGTGGCGGTGAGGCGGCTGTGCAGGTGCCACGCCCGGCGCCATACGTTCATGATGCGTGGCCAGAAGACCTTCGTCAGGATCATCACAAATGGGGCGGGTATAAACACGAGCAAGGTAAGCCTCCAGTTCATCCACAGCAGCACGGCGCCGATGCCGAAGAAGAGCAGGATGTTCGAGAAGAACATCTGGATGCTCTCTACCAGCACGTCTTCGAGCGACTGGGTATCACGGGTGACGCGCGCGATCAGCGCGCCGGTCTGGCGCTTGTCGAAATACTTGAGCGAAAGGCTTTGCAGATGCCGGAAAACGTCTTCACGAAGCTCATGCGAGAGGTGTTGCCCCAGACGCACGGCCATCCGGCCGCGCCAGACGCCTAAGGCCTGTCCTATGAATTGCAC
The DNA here is from genome assembly GCA_003219675.1 of Verrucomicrobiota bacterium. GTDB lineage: Bacteria > Verrucomicrobiota > Verrucomicrobiia > Limisphaerales > AV2 > AV2. The sequence continues at coordinate 2,368 of QHPW01000194.1, read as the reverse complement.
GCTCATCCAGCCGAGCACGAGCCAGCCCAGCATCGAGTATCGTTCAACAGCCGGAAGCGGGTTATCGACAGGTTTCAGCACCACGTCCGTAAGCGGCTTCGTCAGGTACGGAGGTACCAGGCTGAGACCCACGCCTGCCACCATCATGATCCAAATCACCACGACCTGGCCCTGATGCGGCTTGAGGTAGGCCAATATGCGGCGAATCGCCTTGCCCTTGCTCATGCAGGCCGGACAGACCTTGGAGTCCTCCGGAAGCAGCAGTTGGCAGGTAGGGCAGCGTTGCGGGTCTTCCTTGTCGGGCTCGAGGCGCGGGTGCTCCGTGGGCGCCTCGACTGCCTTGCCTGCGGCGTCCTTCTCGCCGCGCCGGGCCTTCTCGAGAGCTTTCTCGTAGTGCTTGACGTCGTTGATGTATTTCGCGATGCGCCCGAACTTGCGCTGCTGCGCATTGGAGAAGCGCAGAACTTCCACGCTTTTGCCGTCCACCGTGGCAAGCAGCGCGCCGCCACCCACGAGTCCGTCGGCGGTCGCGGTCGTGATCTCGTTCAGCGCCAGTTCCACGCGCGGGACAAAGCCGTTGCCGTCCGAGGCATACACGCTCAGCCGCGTCGGCGTCACGACGAGCCACTCTTGGCCGAAGCGCCCGGATTCATCCAGGTCCGTCGAGACCGCCGCCGCCAGGTCCCTCAACGCGACCACGCTCGCGAGTTTTTCTTCAAGCGACTTCGGCAAAGGATCGATCAGGGGCATCCACGTACCTCATCGATTGCGTTTCGTAACTCAAGACTCATTGCCACCAGCCGTCAGCCCATTCCCGGCGGTTCCTGCCAGTGGGTCTGGAGTTCGGGGGCAGAATAACCCGAATCAGGATTCCCGGCGCGCTGGCAGGGCGGCGTCAATCGGGCGGGTTTATTGTCCCTGGCCATCAGCGCCGGTGCCGTCGAGGTCAATCAGAATGTCGCGCGGTTCTGCGCCTTTGCTGGGGCCGACGATGCCGCGGTTTTCCAGTTCGTCCATGATGCGGGCAGCGCGGGTGTAGCCGAGGCGCAGGCGCCGCTGGAGCAGCGAGACGCTCGCCTTTTGTTCGCTGCGGATGACTTCGACGCATTGCTGGACCAGGTCTTCGTCTTCGTCGATGCCGTTTTCGCTGTCGAGGCCGCTCACCGGCTTGGAGAGTTGCTGGTGAATCTCCATTTCGTAACTCGGTTTGCCCTGTCGGGCGATGAATTCGACAATGCGGTTGATCTCATGGTCGGTGATGAGGGCGCCCTGGGCGCGAACGAGTTTGGCGGAGCCGGGCGGCAGATAAAGCATGTCGCCTTTGCCCAGCAGTTTGTCGGCGCCCATGGCGTCAAGAATGGTGCGCGAGTCCACCTTCGCGGCGACCTGAAAGGCGATGCGGGCCGGGATGTTCGCCTTGATAACGCCGGTGATGACATCGACGCTGGGCCGTTGGGTGGCGACGATGCAATGGATGCCGGCGGCGCGGGCCATTTGGGTGATGCGGGCGATGGCCATTTCCACGTCGGCGGGCGCCACCAGCATCAGGTCGGCCAGCTCGTCAATGATGACCACGATGTAGCTGAGTTTTTCCGGAATGACGATGTCGTCGTCGCGCGGCACGACGATTTCCTCGTCCACTTCGACGGCGAAGCCGTCGGCGCCGGCCTCGATTTTTTCCTTTTTCGCTTTGAGCGGCAGTTCCGGTTCTGTTTTCGGCAGGGGTCTGCCTTTGGGCCGTTCGTTGAACGATTTGATGTTGCGGACGCCGACGCGGGCGAAAATCTGGTAACGCTTCTCCATTTCGTTGACGACCCAGCGCAGGGCGAGGATGACTTTCTTGGGGTCGTTGACCACGGGCACGACGAGGTGAGGGAGGGCGTTGTATTGCTGGAGTTCGACCACCTTGGGATCAATCATGACGAAGCGGAGCTGGTCGGGCGAGAAGCGATAGAGCAGCGAGGTGATGATGGCGTTGATGCAAACGGATTTGCCGGAGCCGGTGCTGCCGGCGATGAGCAGGTGCGGCATCTCGGTGAGGTCGGCGACGATGGGATGGCCGTAAACGTCTTTGCCGAGGGCGAGTGAAATGCGCGCCTTGCTGTTGCGCCATTCTTCGGATTCGAGCAGGTCGCGAATGATGACCTTTGTCTTGATGACGTTGGGAACCTCGACGCCGACGGAGCTCTTGCCGGGCACGGGCGCGAGGATGTGGATGCGTTCGGCTTTGAGCGCGGCGGCGATGTTGTTGTTGTGGGCGGCGATTTTTTCGAGCTTCACGCCCGGGGCAGGGTGGAGCTCGTAACGGGTGATGGTGGGGCCTTTGGTGATGTCGCCGAGGGCGACTTCGATGTCGAATTGCGCGAGG
>QHPW01000196.1 GCA_003219675.1 Verrucomicrobiota bacterium | reverse complement strand
GGACCTGCACAAGCGCGGCGAGATGACGCTTCGCATCGCCTACAATCTGTTCACGCAGAAACCGAAGCAGGAGAAGGAAGACTTCGCCCGCTGGATCAAGATGACCGGGCCGGGCAAGGGTGACGATTTTTTCCGATGTAACGGCGCCGGCGAAATGCTGGTATTCTCAGCAGCAGACTTCGAGGATTTCCTCGAACCACGCCCCGATCTTCCGGCCTCGCTCGAAGGCGAACTGAAAGAGGTCGTGGCACTCCTGGCGGCAAATAAATGGCCGTTCCGGTTGCACGCGACGTACGATGAGAGCATCTCGCGCTTCCTAAATGTGTTTGAGGAAGTCAACCGCGACGTGCCGTTCAAAGGATTGAACTGGTTCTTCGATCACTGCGAAACCATTTCCGACCACAACCTGGAGCGCGTGAGGGCGCTGGGCGGTGGCATCGCCATTCAACATCGCATGGCCTACCAAGGCGAATACTTCATGGATCGCTACGGCAAGAAGGCCGCGGAACGAACTCCTCCAGTGCGGAAGATGTTGGAGCTTGGAATTCCCGTCGGCGCGGGCACTGATGCGACACGCGTTGCGAGCTACAATCCGTGGGTCTCGCTCTACTGGCTCGTGACGGGCAGAACTGTCGGCGGCGTTTCGATGTATCCAGACCACAACTGTCTGAGTCGCGAAGAAGCGCTGCGGCTTTACACCCGGGGCAGCAGTTGGTTTTCGAGCGAGAGCGGGAAGAAGGGGGCGCTTGCAGTCGGACAGCCAGCGGATTTCGTTGCTCTCTCCGACGACTATCTCTCGGTGCCGGAGAAACAAATCAAAGGCATCGAATCGGTGCTCACCGTTGTTGGTGGAAAGATTGTCCATGCAACGCATGAGTTCGCGCCTCTCGCGCCGCCGCCGATTCCGGTGCTGCCGGAATGGTCACCAGTGAAAGTGTTCGGCGGCTATGGCGCGCCGTTGGACGTGCGTAAGGCCGCGCGAGCGGGAGTACCGGTCGCGCAAACTCACGAGCACAGCGCCGACTGCCATCGCGACGGTTGCGCCCACGCAGCGCATCAACTCCTCGCTGGAATTGAAGCCGTCCGGAATCGTTACGCCGGCTTTTTCGGCTCCGGCTGCGACTGCTTCGCCTTTTAACCCCAAGCCTCTCTTTTATGAAAAGGACAACAAATCACAAAGCCACCGCGCCAATCTTTCACGTGAATGAGAACGTGAGAATCGAAGAACAGATTGCGCAACGAGCGCATGAACTCTGGCAACTACAAGGCGGTGAACATGGGAGCGATCAGACCGACTGGTTTCGCGCCGAGCGGGAGATCAGCGAATGGCATCAACGAAGGCTTGAAGCAAAAACGCCACAACCTTGGCGCTATCCCTAAACGTGTATGAAAACAGATCCGCAGAAGAATACATCGAAACCAGCGCTCACAATCCGGTTTCATCTGACGGATGGGTCAGTTCACTCATTTGTCCAGGCCGATGACACAGCGGCCCGAAAGTTATGGGATGACGTTGACCCGGCAAGGCTCTTTGCGCGTCCGCGCATTGTCATCGGCAGCCAGCATTCGGTGGATTTCCTGCAAGACTCGTTTCAGTGCTGGGAGTTTCCCGGAGGATACTCGGACATTGTTGAGTTATCTGAGGAGGAATTCCTCAAACATGCGAGGCTCGATCAACCCGCGCAAATGACCAGGCGAGAGCAACCGACACCTGTTGGTGATTTGCTCGTTTCGTTTGTCAAACTTCAGATGCGAGGAGTCCGTCCCTTATTTGTGATGGTTGAAATTCCGGTCAAGCTGCCCGCCGAAAGCCAGGCCTTCATGCAGTTCATGCTGTCGAAAGCTGCCGTCCACATGAGACTGCGCGGCGGCGGGATCGGCGTGCTGAACCTTGCAAATCTGGCTGCCTACGCGGTTTATCCCGGCGTTGCGCAAATTCCCGCCGACGCATGGCTTGCCGAACCCGTTCCGAACCACCGCACGGAGACACCGTGATGCCGATATGAAAACCAAACTCATTCCCACTCAGAACACTCTGCGCGAGCCGATACGCCGTGCGATGATTGATCTGCTGAATCAGCAATTGGCCGACGTGCTCGACCTTGGCCTGCAAGCCAAACAAGCGCATTGGAACGTCAAAGGTCCGCACTTTATCGGTTTGCACGAGCTGTTCGACAAAGTTGCAGAAGAACTGGAGGAGTTTACCGACGAGATCGCCGAGCGCGCCGTGGAAACGGGTGGAATCGCGCTGGGCACGATTCAAGTGGTTTCAAAGAAATCACGGCTCTCTGCTTATCCGCTGGAGCTGACATCCGGGCAGAAACACGTCGCTGCGCTGTCGAGTGCGCTCGCAACGTTTGGGACGACGACTCGCGCAGCCATTGACACCGCTGCCAAGGCCGGGGATGCAGACACCGCCGACTTGTTCACCGAAGTTTCGCGCGGCGTGGACAAATTGTTGTGGCTCGTCGAGGCCCACATGCAGTCGAGGGATTGAAACAGCACGCGATCAATGGGGGCGATTTGACCGATAACATTGCACAACCCAAATGAAGCTGCCCATCAATACTGAAACGCTGGTCCTCATGGCGGCCACGGCGGTGCTCTGCTTTGCCGGCTGCAAACCCAAGGCTCGCGTAACTCCGCCGCCTCCGCTGGTGGAAGTGGCGACCGTGACGCAGGCTGATGTGCCGATCTATCACGACTGGATTGGAACGTTGGACGGACTGGTCAACGCCCAGATCCGCGCTCAAGTCACCGGTTATCTTCTGAAGCAGAATTATCGGGAAGGCGATCCGATCAAGAAAGGCGATCTGTTGTTTGAGATTGATCCGCGCCCCTTCCAGGCGGCGCTGGACCAGGCGAAGGGCCTGCTGGCCCAGGCCGAAGCCAGATTTGGCAAAACGAAACTCGACGTCAAACGCTACGCGCCGCTGGTCAAAGACAAAGCCATCAGCCAGGAAGAATATGACGATGCGGTCCAGGCGAACCTCGAAGCGGAGGCCGTCGTTGTTTCCGCCAAAGCCCAGGTGGAACAGGCGCAACTTAACTTTGAGTTTACAAGAATCACCTCGCCGATTGATGGGATCGCCAGTATCGCCAGGGCGCAGATTGGCGACCTGGTCGGCCCAAGCACGGGCGAATTAACCACCGTCTCGACGGTTGATCCAATCAAGGTTTACTACAACGTCACGGAACAGGCTTACATCAACTTCACCAAACTGTTCGCCACCGAGCGCGACCGGTATGAGCGCCTCGGACAGTTGGAGATTGAGCTGATCCTCGCGGACGGAGCAGCCTATTCCCAGAAGGGCAGGATTTACGCCGCCGATCGGCAGATCAGCCCGACGACCGGAGCGCTCCGAGTGGCGGGGCTGTTCCCGAATCCAAACTACGCGCTTCGCCCCGGCGAATTCGCGCGCGTGCGGGTGGGGTTCGACACAAGACATGACGCCCTGCTCGTGCCGCAACGAGCCGTTGCAGAATTACAAGGCAGCTATCAGGTCGCGGTCGTGGGTGCGGACAACAAAATTCACGTCCAACCCGTACAAGTCGGCGAGCGGACCGGCAAGCTATGGATCATTGAAAAGGGTCTTCATCCGGGTCAGCGCGTGGTGGTCGAAGGCATCCAGAAAGTTCGTGAAGGAGTGACCGTGACCGCGACGAATTTTGTGACGGAGCCGGGCACGCAATCGCCCGCAGCTCAGCCAAACAAATAGGCTTCATGTCAAAATTCTTCATCAATCGTCCGATTGTCGCCATGGTGATTTCCATCATCATGGTCATCGTTGGTCTCGTCACGATGGTTGGGCTTCCCATCGCGCAATTTCCCAAAGTGGTTCCGCCCGAAATCTTCATCCAGGCGAATTACGTCGGCGCGGACGCCCAGACCATCGAGCAATCCGTGGCCACGCCCATCGAACAGCAGATGAGCGGCGTGGACAACATGAACTACATGTACTCGGTCAACGCGAACAACGGCTTGATGCGCATGTTCGTGAATTTCGATCTCAAGACGGACCCCAACATTGACCACGTTCTGACCCAGTTGCGCTACGCCCAGGCGGAATCTCAATTGCCGGCCGAAGTGCGAAACTTTGCGGAGTTTCTCGCCAACTACTCCCAGATCAACCTCAGTGACGCTTTGAGTCGTGTGCCGGGAATCTCGCAGGTGCAAGTATTCGGCGCGGGCCAGTATGCGATGCGGATTTGGGTGAAGCCGGATCAGTTGGCCAAGCTTAACATCACCGTCCCGGAAATCATCAGCGCGGTCGAGAGCCAGAACAAAGTAAATCCCGCTGGAAAAATCGGCGGCCGACCGAGTCCGCCCGGACAGGAATTCACTTACACAGTTCGCGCGCAGGGCCGCCTCACCTCGGCGGAGGAATTCGGAGACATCGTGCTTCGCGCGACACCCGACGGCTCCATCGTACGACTGAAGGATGTCGCGCGCATCGAACTTGGTGCGGCGGACTACGATGTCATCGGGCGCTTCAACGGCAAGCCGACTGCCGCGCTCGCGCTCTACCAACTTCCCGGGTCGAACGCCATCGAAGCGGCCAATGGCGTGCGGAAACTGATGGCGGAATTGAAAAACCGTTTTCCGTCGGACCTCGATTACCGGATCACGATTGACACCACCAAAGCGGTCACCGAAGGAATTCGCGAAATCGGCAAGACGTTCTGGGAAGCGCTCGCGCTGGTGATGATCGTGGTGTTTGTCTTTCTACAAGGCTGGCGGGCGGCACTGATCCCGTTGCTGGCCGTGCCGGTGTCGCTGATCGGCACGTTCGCGGTATTCCCCTTGCTGGGTTTTTCCATCAACACGCTGTCCCTCTTCGGCCTCGTCCTAGCCATCGGCCTGGTCGTGGACGACGCCATCGTGGTGGTTGAAGCAGTCGAACATCACATCGAAGAAGGGATGTCGCCGAAGGATGCAACGCTGAAGGCGATGGAGGAAGTTTCCGGCCCGGTTATGGCCATTGCGATCATTTTGTCCGCGGTCTTCCTGCCCACGGTGTTCATTCCGGGAATCACCGGCAGACTTTATCAGCAGTTTGCCGTCACCATTGCCATCTCGGTTCTTATCTCGGCGTTCAACGCCCTGACGCTGAGTCCCGCGCTTTCGGCTCTGTTGCTGCGGCCGAAAGGGAGGACGAAAGGGCCGCTCGGTCGTTTCTTCGAATGGTTCAATCGCGGCTATGGCCGGCTCAGCGACGGCTATATCGGCGCGTGCGGGGCGTTGATTCGGAAATCCACGTTTAGCCTGGTTTTTCTCGGCCTGGTGGCGGTCGCAGTCGGCATTTTGGGGAAGACGCTGCCCTCGGGCTTCCTGCCGGAAGAAGACCAGGGATTTCTTATCGTCAACGTGCAGCTCCCGTTTGCCGCTTCGCTGGAACGCACGTCGGCCGTTTGCATACAAGTGGAGGACATCGCGCTGGCCACGCCCGGAATCAAGGATTGCACCACGGTCGCCGGCTTCAGTCTGCTGAGCTTCTCGCGCAACACTTACAGCGCGTTCCTCTGGTTGAGCCTGAAGGATTGGAGCGACCGCACCCGGCCCGAAGAGAAGCTTGACGCCATCAGGGCGCACTTGAATCAAAAGCTTTCGCGCCTTCCAGGCGCAATCGCTTTTGCGTTTCCTCCGCCCGCCATTCAAGGCGTCGGCACGGCCGGCGGGTTCACTTTTATTCTGGAGGACCGGGCAGGGAAGGACATTTCATTCCTGTCCGCAAACGTCGCGAAATTCATGGAGGCGGCGCGCAAGCGTCCTGAAATCGCGAGCGTCAACACCACCTTCCTGCCGAGTGTGCCCCAGCTTTACGTCAACGTGGACCGTGACAAGGCGCTCAAGGAGGGCGTGGAACTGTCGGAGGTTTACAAGATGTTGCAAACCTTCATGGGCGGCCGAAGGCGACTATCGGACTCGTGCGGAGAATTTGGGTCTGTTCTACGTTCGTAATCATGGCGGGGAATCCGTGCCGCTCGCGGCCCTGACCTCGGCCAAATCCATTTCGGGCCCGGAATTCACGATGCGCTACAACCTTTATCGCAGCGCGCAAATCAACGGCGCCGCCGCGCCCGGTTACAGTTCGGCGCAAGCGATGAAAGCCTTGGAGGAAGTATTCTCGCAAAGCATGCCCGCAGAGATGGGCTACGACTATCTTGGCATCTCGTTTCAGGAAAAGAAAGCACAGGAAGGCGTTCCGCCCGCGGCAATATTCGGTCTCTCCTTCCTGTTCGTGTTTTTGATTCTGGCCGCGCTCTACGAAAGCTGGAGTCTGCCCTTCAGCGTTCTCCTGGGCACACCCATCGCCGTGTTTGGCGCCTTCGCAGCGCTATGGTCGCGGCAGATGGTCAACAACGTTTATGCGCAGATCGGTTTGGTGATGCTCATAGGATTGGCGGCCAAGAACGCAATCCTCATCGTCGAGTTCGCGCGACTCGAATATGAAAAGGGAAAGCCGCTGATCGAAGCGGCCCTGACCGGCGCCCGCATTCGCTTGCGGCCAATTCTGATGACCTCGTTCGCTTTTATCCTCGGAACCGTGCCTCTGGGAATCGCAACCGGCGCGGGAGCGGTTTCGCGCCGCATCATGGGCACGGTGGTCATCGGCGGGATGCTGGCGGCGACCTGCATCGCTGTCTGCCTGATCCCGGTTACGTTTTACGTGATTGAAAAGTTCGCGAGCCGGCGGCGCGAGGCGAAATCGGAAGCCAAAGTCGTTTCGCCCGGTGAGGCTTCCAGCGAAAGTACCGTATGAGCGTCAGATGCCGTGGCCATGTTTATTGGGCATTGGTGCTGGGCGGCGTCATTTGGTTTGCGGGCTGCGCCGTCGGCCCCGACTACAAGCGTCCCGTGGTCGTTTCACCGGCGGTCTTTCGTGGTGACGGCGCTCCGACGAACAGCTCTTTCGCCGACCTGGATTGGTGGCAAGTCTATGAGGACACGACTCTGCAAGCGTTGGTCCGCGAAGCCTTGACGAATAATTACGACCTGCGCATTGCCGTCACGCGTGTCGAACAGGCCCGCGCGCTCGCCATGCAGGCAAAGTCGCAGTTCGTTCCCACCGTCAACTACAACGGGTCCGTCAGTCGCGGGCGCAATGAAGCGTTTGGTTCACCATTCCCAAACAACGGCAGCACCGTGAGTTCGGCCGCGGCCACGTTGAACGCGTTCTGGGAAGTGGACCTTTGGGGCCGCGTCCGGCGCCTCAACGAAGCTGCTCGCGCCAGATTTCTCGCCTCTGAGGAAGCACCTCGTGGCATTCGGTTGAGCCTCTTGAGCGAGGTCGCGGCGGATTACTTCCGATTGCTGGAGTTGGATCAGGAGTTGGGAATCGCCAGCCGCACCACCAACTCGTTTGCCGAGAGCCTGAGAATCTTCACCCAGCGCCTCGAAGGCGGCACTGCATCCGCATTGGAAGCAGCGCGCGCAGAAGCTGCGCTCGCTGACGCGGCCGCGGCCATCCCGGCGATTCTGGACCAAATCTCCGCCACCGAAAATCAGCTTTGCCTGCTGTTGGGCCGCACTCCCGGGCCGATTCATCGCGGTGGCTCGTCGTTGGAGGCCATGCTGCCGCCAAACGTCTCGGCTGGTTTGCCTTCATCCCTGTTGGAACGACGGCCAGACGTGCGACAGGCCGAACAACTGTTACACTCGGCCAACGCGCAAATTGGCGAGTCCGTCGCCGAGTTCTTCCCTAGAATCGGACTGACAGCGCTGCTGGGAAAGGTCAGCCCGGAACTGTCAGCGTTTACGCTTGGCAGCGCCAATGCCTGGGGCATCGCTGCCAGCGGGAGCGGGCCGCTGTTTGAAGGAGGGCGGTTGGTGGGACAGTACCGCCAGGCAAAGGCGGCCCGGGATGAAGCTTTGCTTGGCTACAAACAAACCGCACTCAGCGCACTCCGCGACGTGTCTAACGCGCTGATCTCGCGAGAAAGGCTTGGCGAAAGTCGCGATCAGCGGGCGCGACAAGTGATCGCTTTGGAAACCGCCGTCAAGCTCTCCTCAGAACGGTACGTCGCTGGCAAAGCAAGTTATTACGAGGTCCTTGAAGCCCAGCAGCAGCTTTTCCCTGCGGAACTCAATCTCGCCCGCACGCAGCGCGATCAATTATTGGCAACAGTCGAACTTTACAAAGCCCTCGGCGGCGGTTGGCACGATGAATCCAATTCAGGCGTGGCATCGCTGGAAAGCCACCACTAAATGAATTTGAACACATTTTTACTCACCATGCTTGGAACTGCGGACAGGAGCAATCGCGGCAACAGTTCCTGGACAGGAGAGCGGATTGAATCTTTGGTTCGTGGATTTTGCAACCGCGGAGTTGCCCGTCGGTTCAGTGATTTCGTTTACCTGCTTTTGGAAGCGCGATCAGCGCTGGGAAGGCCGGAACTGGCAAGTGAGCGTTTTATGAAATCAGCAGCTCACAGAACTCGAATGGGTCGATCAGAACCCACATGAGTGAGATTCTTCCAGTGATCGCCATGTCATTGACTGAATCGCTCCAGTGTCAAAAGACTTATCATGAACGTGCTGGTTATTGATATAGGCGGAACTCACGTGAAGGTTTTGGCCACGGGTCAAGACGCTCATCGAGAGTTTGATTCCGGGCCGTCGCTAACGCCAAAACGGATGGTTTCCAAGGTTCGGAAAATCGTGGCTGACTGGAAGTATGACGTCGTATCCATCGGTTACCCGGGGCCGGTCCTGCGGAATCGGCCTGTCTCGGAACCGTGGAATCTCGGAAAGGGGTGGTGCGGTTTCAATTTCGAAGCTGCATTCAAACGCCCCACCAAGGTTGTGAACGACGCTGCCATGCAGGCGTTGGGCAGCTACAAGGGAGGCAAAATGCTTTTTCTGGGCCTGGGAACGGGCCTTGGGTCCGCCGTCATCGTGGACGGCATCGTTGAACCGATGGAGTTGGGACACTTGCCT
>QHPW01000195.1:11831-13197 GCA_003219675.1 Verrucomicrobiota bacterium | reverse complement strand
CAATCTCGATGGGCGTGTCGATGCGGCACTTCACAAGAACTTCCTGGGCTGAACCGTCCCGGCGCGTGATGCGGAGCGTCAAATCCTGTTGCGGTTTCAGGCCCGCGCCCGGACCCAGGACGTCGAAAACTTCCGAGCCGTCGAGCCCGAGTGTTCGGGCGGAAATGCCTTCCTTGAACTGGAGCGGCAGCACGCCCATGCCGACGAGGTTCGAGCGGTGGATGCGCTCGAAGCTCCGGGCCACGATGGCCTTGACGCCGAGCAGCGCCGTGCCTTTGGCCGCCCAGTCGCGCGAGCTGCCGGTGCCGTATTCCTGCCCGGCGATGACCACGAGCGGCACACGGTCGTGCTGATATTTCATCGCCGCGTCGTAGATGGACATTTGTGTGCCTTCGGGCATGTGCTTTGTCACGCCTCCCTCGATTCCCGGCACCATCAGGTTCCGGATGCGCACGTTGGCGAACGTGCCGCGCGTCATCACGCGGTCGTTGCCGCGCCGCGAGCCGTAGCTGTTGAAATCGGGCACGGTCACGCCGTGGTCGGTGAGGTATTTGCCGGCCGGGGATGTTTTCTTGATGGAGCCGGCAGTCGAAATGTGGTCGGTGGTCACGCTGTCGCCGAAGATGCCGAGGGGACGCGCCCCTTTGATTTCGCGTATCTCGCCCGGTTGCAGGGAGAAGTTCTTGAAGAACGGCGGTTCCTGAATGTAAGTGCTGTTCGCGTCCCATTCGTAAACATCCCCGGCGCTGGACGGGATTTCGTTCCACTTCGGATTCTGCCCGGCGAAATCGCGGTAGAGTTTGCGGAACACCTCCGGCTCCAATGCGGACTGCATCAGGCCGCGGATTTCCTGCATCGTCGGCCAGAGGTCCTTCAGATACACCGGCGTTCCGTCTTTGCCTTTGCCCAGCGCTTCGCGGGTCATGTCGATATCGACGCGGCCCGCCAGCGCGAAGGCGACGACCAGCGGCGGTGACATCAGAAAATTGGCCTTGATGCTCTGATGGACGCGCGCCTCGAAGTTGCGGTTGCCCGAGAGCACCGACGCGGCGACGAGGTCGTATTTGTTAATGGCGTCTTCGATGGGGGCGGCGAGCGGGCCGGAATTGCCGATGCACGTGGTGCAGCCGTAGCCGACAAGGTTGAAACCGAGTTGGTGGAGGAAGGGTTGGAGTCCGGTGCGGGTCAAATAATCGCTGACGACACGCGAACCCGGCGCAAGCGAAGCCTTCACCACCGGGTTGACCCCGAGGCCGCGTTCGACCGCCTTCTTCGCGAGCAGACCCGCGGCAAGCATCACGCTGGGATTGGAGGTATTGGTGCAACTGGTGATGGCGGCGATCAACACGCTGCCGTGATGAATCTC
>QHPW01000195.1:6605-11790 GCA_003219675.1 Verrucomicrobiota bacterium | reverse complement strand
GTCCACGCCCAGCCGGCGATGACCGTAAGTGTGGTCGATGAAGGGATGGACCTCCTTCGCCGTGTTGACGCGCGCCATGGTCTTGAGGTCCTCGGGCTTCTTGCCAAAACCGTTTTCCGTCAGCGGGCGCGTGAACGCGGCAACAAATTCCTTCTTGAGATTGGGCAGCTCGATGCGGTCCTGCGGACGCTTCGGCCCCGCAACGCTTGGCACGACGCTGCCCAGGTCCAGTTCCAGATCGCTCGAGTACCGGATATCGCCTTTCTTCGGCATGCCGAACAGCCCCTGAGCGCGATAATAATTCTCGTAGAGGCGACATTGTTCCTCCGGCCGGCCGGTCGCGCGAAGATATTTCACGCATTCGACGTCCATCGGGAAAAAGCCCATCGTCGCGCCGTATTCCGGCGCCATGTTGGCGATGGTGGCGCGGTCAACGACCGGCAATGCTGCCGCGCCGGGACCGTAAAACTCGACAAACTTTCCGACCACCTTCGCCGCGCGGAGCATCTGCGTGACCGTGAGCGCGAGGTCGGTCGCGGTCACGCCTTCGCGCAATTCACCCCTCAGATGCACCCCGACGACATCCGGCGTGAGAAAATAGACCGGTTGTCCCAACATCCCCGCCTCGGCCTCGATGCCGCCGACGCCCCAGCCGACAATGCCAAGACCGTTGATCATCGTTGTGTGCGAGTCGGTGCCGACCAGGGTGTCGGGGTAATAGAGGGTTGAGGGTTGGTCGTTGAGGGTTGTGGCAGAGGCAAGGACGCCCCTGGCCAGATACTCAAGGTTGACCTGATGAACGATGCCGATGCCCGGCGGCACCACTTTGAAGGTGTCGAACGCCTGCGTGCCCCATTTCAGAAACTGGTATCGTTCGCGATTCCTCCGGAATTCCATCTCCAGATTGCGCTGGAGAGCGTCGGGCGTGCCGGCGAAATCCACCTGCACCGAGTGATCCACGACCAGGTCCACCGGGACAAGCGGCTCGATGATTTTCGGGCTCTTGGCCATGCGCGATACCGCCGAGCGCATCGCCGCCAGATCGACAAGGAGCGGCACTCCGGTGAAGTCCTGCAAGACGATGCGCGCGACGAGGAACGGGATTTCCTCGGTGCGTTCGGCCTTCGGCACCCAATTCGCGAGCGCCTTCACATTGCTCTCCGTCACCTTCTTTCCGTCGCAATTGCGGAGGATGGATTCCAGCACCAGCCGGATCGAGACCGGCAGTCTGGAAACCGGGCCGGGGCCGGATTTTTCCAGAGCGGGCAGCGAATAAAAGGATCCTTGTTTTCCGTTGCCGAGGTCAAATTTTTGAAGCGAGTTAAAGGGGTTCTGCGGTTGGTTCATAGAATCCCGTCGCCGAATCGCGGGCGGCCGGTTCACTGAAAATGAAGTTTGCGCAACGCCCTGTCAAGGTGCTTGGAGACCCGGTCGTGTCCTGATCTGGTTGCAGCGTCGAGCCTGTGGCTCGACCCGTCAGCGCACAGCGCCGGCTCTACAGCGAATCAGGACACCAACCGGATGCCTCGGTGAATCAGCCAACCGGCAGCCGGACGTGGAAAGCGGCTCCGTCTTCAGGCTTTGACTCGCACAGAATCCGGCCGCCGTGGGCCTCCACGATGGATTTGGCGATGGCCAATCCCAAACCGGTTCCCCCTTTCTTGCCGCAAGTCACAAACGGCTCGAACAAGCGGTCCCTGATCTCGTCGGGAACTCCCGGACCATTGTCGCGGACGCAAATCTCGATTTCACTTTCCAGGCTCCGCGCGGAAATGATGATTCTGCCGCGACGCCCTGCAAGGGCCTCGGCCGAGTTATAAACCAGGTTCTGAAGAACGCGCGAAAGTTTGCCTGCATCGACATGGATCCAAACGTTCGCGGGCCGCAGTTCCAGCTCGACCCCGTTTCGTTGCAGGTATTCCTGATTCAGGAACGCAAATTTTTCCATGAGCGCGACCAGGCTTTCGGTTTGCCGATTCAACTGATATGTGCCGCGGGAAAACTCCAGAATTTCTTCGACCATGGAGATGATCCGGTCAACCTGCTCCCGGACAATCTTGCAGCAACGCAGCGTTTTCTCGTCCGAGTGGAGTTTATGGAGCACCGCGCAGGCCACCAATACGCCGTGGCACGGATTCCGCAAATCGTGAATGATGGTATTCGCCATTTCTCCCACCAGGGTCATCTTCTCCTTGCGCACGACTTCGGCAACATATCGCTCGTCGGTCGCGCGCAGGTTTTGAATCGTCCGATTGAGCACATCGATGACCGTTTTCCCGGAAGTGTTTCGCAACACGGACAAAATCGGTTTGCGATCAATCCGCGCCAGGGTTGTGGCCTCGACCGCGACAGCCCGCGCGCATCGGACCGACCCGTCCAACACTCCGAGTTCTCCAAAAAAATCGTCTTCCCCGACGAAGGCGATCGTGAGGTAATTCCGTCGGCCGGCTGGTTTGCACAATTCAACCCTGCCGGACAACACCAGGAAAAGGGCGTCGGACTTCTCCCCTTCTTCAAAGAGGATTGACTGCGCGGGAATGGTTTTGACCGTGGCGCGCCTTCGAAGTTCGTCGGCTACATCGGGATCAAAAAAGGAAAAGAACCGGTGCGAAGACAATTCCATAATTTGCAGTTACCCAAGGCACAGCCACTTGAATGCCAATCCGCTCCCTGTTCCCGCGCAACGCTGCGCCTGTTTGCAAAATTGCGGACGCCTGGGCCGTTTTACAATGGTCCATCCGGTCCCGGGGGTTCCTCCGCTCAATAATGCGACTGAGCGGCCAGTCCTGCCATGGGCCAAGCCTCATCCTGTCCTTCTCCCCAGTTTGGGGGAGAAGGTACCCGGGGGGAGGGGCGGTTGAGGGGATTCTGACAGGGTAGGGCGGCTGTCCTCAGCCCGCGGGCCGCGGCGCGGTGAGGACACCGCGCCCTGCCGTTTTTCGGTGGTTCATGGCCCCAATGCATGCGGAAAAACGAAAGGGGCTTCCCACAAACCGGGTGGGGCGAGACTCCGTCGAGCCCCGCCGTTCATGACCTTCAGCAAGCGACGGGCGATTACTTGAGCCTGCTCAAGGTCTCTTTGATGACGTGGAAATTTGGCAGTTCCTTCGGCGTCTGCGTCTGCTCGCTGTATTGGATGACGCCGTTTTTATCGATGATGAACGCCGCCCGCGCGCTGACCGCTCCCAGGCCGATCAGGTCGGGCAGCAATGTGCCATAGGCTTTCGCGGTTTCTTTGTTCAGATCGCTGGCGAGCGTGATGGTGATTTTCTCCTTCTGCGCCCAGGCTTCGTGAGCGAAGGGGCTGTCCACGCTGACTCCGATCACGTCGGCATTCAGATCCTTATAAGCATTGAGGCCGCTGGTGATGTCGCACATCTCCTGCGTGCAAACACTGGTGAAGGCGAGCGGGAAGAAAAGCAGCAAGGTGTTCTTCTTGCCGAAATTATTGCTGAGCTTCACGTCCACGAGTCCGGAAGCTTGCTTGGATTTGAGGGTGAAATCAGGGGCTTTGGTTCCAACGGGTAGTGCCATAGGTTTTATTTTCGCTCTTGAATTTTTGATTTCGATTTTTCAGTTGCGAAAGGTTTATAGGACCGGCTTCGTGCCGTGTCAAATTACGATTCGCTTCTTCTGGTCTTCTCTGGCCTCTGCACTGGGAATGTACACGCCAAATACACGAAAACAAATCCGCGCCATCTGGTGAAGTGCCGTAAATCAACAGAAGGAAATCCTCTCTGCGTTCATCGCGCCTCTGCGGCGAAAAATCAAACCGCCGAGACGCGATGAACGCAGAGATGGCGTGTGAAGTGGACGAAAAGCGTGAGCCACGGGAGGCCGCCGCCAGTGACTCATGAATCCGGTCTGAGCCAAACGGCTGCCTCCGAGCCGGACGAGTGAACTCACAACTCAAGCGCCGCCAGCACTTCCTCCGCATGTTCCTCCGGTTTGACCTGCGGCCAGATTCTCTTGATGCGTCCATCAGGACCAATCAAAAACGTGACCCGATGCGTGCCGAGGTACTTCCGGCCCATGAAACTTTTCTCGGCCCAGACACCGTAAGCCTTGACGATCTTCTTGTCTTCGTCCGATACGAGCGTGAATGGCAGTTTGAATTTGCGCGCAAACTTATCGTGAGCCTTCACTGAATCCACACTCACACCGAGCACCACCGCGCCTTTCTTTTTGAACCCGGCGAACTCGTCGCGAAAAGCACACGCCTCTTTGGTGCAGCCCGGTGTGTCGTCCCTGGGATAAAAATAGAGCACGACGTGTTTGCCTTTGAAATCAGCGAGCGAAACTTTGCCCCCGCCGTTGGTTGGCGCGGTGAACTCGGGTGCCTTGTCCCCTTCGTTCAGTTTTAATTCAGGTGCTTTGCTCATGTTATCTCGTTGAACCATTGAATCGTTGAACCGTCAAATCGTTGAATCGGCGCCGGGCGGAATTAACGATGCAACGTTTCAACGTTTTAACGTTTTAACGGATTTATTGTTTCGGCGCCGGCGAACTTGCCGGACTGGCGCTCAATTGCCGGACGCCGTCGAAGACGTAAATCACCCCGGAAACGCCGGTGCAAATGGTCGCACCCAGCGCAAACCCATGAAGCCAACGGACGGGCAGCTTCAACAAGGCCCAGCATACCGCGACCATTTGCAGGACCGTGGCCGCTTTGCCGATGATATGCGGCTTCACCCTCGCTTTGCCGCAGGTGTAATGAATGATCACCAGGCCCAGCAGCAGCAACACGTCGCGGCTGATGACGGTCGCCGTGAGCCAGAGCGGCAGATGCGGCAGATACTCCTCGTGATGCAGACTCAACAGAACAATTCCCGCGACCACCAGCAACTTGTCGCCCAGCGGGTCCAGTATCGCGCCCAACTCGCTCCGCTGATTGTAGCGCCGGGCGATATAACCGTCCACGCCGTCGCAAATGGACGCCGAAAGAAACGCGGTAATCGCCAGATACCGGTGTAATTCTTCGCCGTGTCCGACGTAGTTCAACACTTCGACAATGAAGAACGGTACCAGCAAAATGCGGAAGATGGTGATTTTGTTGGCGGTGGTCATGCCGGTCGCGCGGAGTATGGCCCTGGCTCATCTCGACCGTCAATGATTCTGCGGTCGCCGAAACCCGAACCCCCGGAACCAAAGCGTGCCCAAAGCGCCACACATGGCCGCGCCGATA
>QHPW01000195.1:0-6539 GCA_003219675.1 Verrucomicrobiota bacterium | reverse complement strand
TGAGCGATGATCAGCGCCTTGCGGGCCGGCTCACCGAATTCCTTCAATCCGCGCACGACAAAGGCTGCCGCGAGCCAGAAGAAACTGTTCGCCCAAAGCAGCGTCACGTGAAAAAGAGTGAAGAACACGAACGTCAGGAGCACAAAAGGGCGACGCCCGTATTTATCGGCCAGGTGCGCCACAGGAACGTAGCAGAGCATGGCGGTGATCATTTCGATGGCGACAAGGTAACTGAACTGCTGCGCGTTCAGCTTGACGTCATTCATCGCCCATAGAATTACAAAGGCATAAGGAATTCGTTCGCAAAAGCGAATCAGGATGTCGCTGACCAGCAGTTCGCGCAGCGCCGGCGAAAACGATTTGACCACTTCGACAAAAGTCGCCGGCCGCGCTGCGGCCGGCGCCGTTTTGGTTTCAGCCGATGAACCTCGCGTTTCGACCATGAACCATTGGAAAGCGGCGGTGAGCAGCCCCAACAAAATGCAACCGAGCAACGCCCAGCGCACGCCTTGGGCCCAGCCGAAATGGTTGACCAGCCAGCCACCCATCAGCGGTCCCAACATCATCGGCACGCGACGAACCATGGATTGCACGCCGACGCCCATCGTGTGCCGTCCGGCTTCGAGCAAGGTGGCCACAACCGTGAACGTCGCCGGCAGCGACAACGCGCTCCAGGCGAGGAACAGAAACGCGCCGAATACCAGCGCGAGCCAATGCTGCCAGAGCAAAACCAGAATGTAACCGGCCAGGGAGAGAGCGTTGAAAAAGAGGAGCGAACGGCGCTGGCCGTAACGGTCCGTCAGCCAGCCGCCGGGATAAGCGTAAAGCGCGCCGAGCAGTGTTTGCAGCGCATCAAACAGTCCGATGACGAGAATCCCCGCGCCGAGTGATTCGAGATACTTCGGCGCGAAGCCGAGCCAAAGCCGTTCGCCAGTGAGCGCCAACACGAGCGCCCCGAGCAGCAAGGAGGTGTTTCGTCGCAACGCAAGAAACCGCGCAATCGCCGGCCAGGTGTTCATGGGCGGCTTCGAACTCCAGCCTCGTAGCCGCCGACGTGAGTCGGCGCCGATTCAATGAGGGTGCGCGGACTGACGTCCGCGGCTACTGGTTTCATGAAGACCTCCAAAAATTGAGGTGAGTTGGGACCATGAATGGTGGGGCGAGACTCCGTCGAGCCCTGATCTCCAAAGGATGGAAGTTAAGGCTCGACGGAGTCTCGCCCCACCGCGGTTCATGGGAAAGGAACACCTCCAAAATTCGGATGTGAATCGGGGCCACGAACCCAATCGTCCTCGTCCTCGACTGGTCGACTTGGTTTTCGAGGACGAGGACGAAGGGGCGGTTCATGGATAGCCCGGGAGCCACAAAATTCACCTTCCACAAAATCGGGCAGCGCCGCGCCTTCCTGGAACGCGAATGTAGAATTGTTTTCCCGTTCACGCCAAATAGACTTAAGCCACAGGCACACGCGATTGCACACGAAAAATTGAGAAACAGCATGAAGTCACCCGACGAATTGAAGGAGACAGTCGTGCGCGCATTCTGCTTTGCCCTGGTCTGCCTCATGGCGATGATCGCGCGCGCAGAGGAACCTGCGTCGCTGAAACTGATCAAAACGATTCCACTGCCCGACGTGAAAGGGCGGTTCGACCATTTCGCGATGGATGTCAAAGGACAACGACTGTTCATCGCCGCGCTGGGCAACAACACGGTCGAAGTGTTCGATCTTAAGGCAGGCAATCGGCTCCGCTCCATCGCCGGCTGCAACAAGCCTCAAGGGCTGCTCTATCTGCCCAAAGGGAACCTTCTCTTCGTGGCCAACGGCGGTGATGGCCGGTTAAGGATTTACGACTGTGCTTCGTTCAAACCCCTGGTGACCATCGGTTCGCTCGACGACGCCGACAACCTGCGTTATGATCCGCGCGCGGACCGGGTATATCTCGGCTACGGCGACGGCGCGCTCGGCGTGGTCAATCCGGTCACCGGCGTGTTGACCGGCAGCATAAAACTTCTCGGCCATCCCGAATCATTTCAACTGGAGCCGGACAGCGGCCGGATTTTCGTCAACGTGCCCGGGGCCAGACAGATCGCCGTAGTGGACCGGCGGACGCGAACGGTGTCGGAGGCCTGGCTGGTGCCTAACGCCAAGGCCAATTTCCCCATGGCGCTGGACGAAAGGAATAATCGTCTGTTCATCGGCTGTCGCGATCCCGCGAAACTGGCCGTGCTCGATACCGCTTCTGGAAAAAGTGCGAACGAACTCGCTATTGTCGGAGATGCAGACGATTTGTTTTATGACGCGAAACGCAGACGCATTTACGTCTCAGGCGGCGAGAGCTTTGTTGATGTCATCGAGCAACAAGACGCCAACCACTACAAGCTGCTGGAAAGAATCCCGACCGCGCCCGGCGCGCGAACTTCGTTCTTCTCACCCGACCTCGACCAATTTTACCTGGCCGTGCCCCGACGCCGCGAGAAGCCGGCGGAAATTCGCGTTTATCGGGCTGCGCAATGATCGTGCGCCGGATGGCAGGGCGCGTCACTCCGTGCGCGCCGTCCCTCGCAAATTTGAATCGGCGCGCACGGAGTGACGCGCCCTACCCGCCATAAAATTTCGCAAGCGCCCGCTCAAGGCGCGCCAGCACCCGTTCCTTGCCGAGCACTTCGAGCAGATGATAAAGACTGGGACCGGCAGTCTTGCCGGTGCAAGCGAGCCGCGCCGGGTGCACCAACACCCCCGCTTTGAGCCCGAGTTGCCTCGCCGTTTCCTTCAATGCACTTTCCAAAGTCGCAGCGCCGAACGGTGCAAGAGCAGCGAACGCGTCGCGCAACCTCCTCAATCGCTCCAGATTTTCCGCCGTGAAATCTTTCGCCGCCGCTTCGGCGTCGTAATCCACTTCCTCAACGAAATAAAAGCCGCCGTAATCCGCCAGTTCGGAGAAGAGCCGCTTCTTGCCTTTGCAGGTGTCGAGCGCCGCCCGCACGTAAGCCTCCGGGTATTTGTCCGTGTCGAACCCGGCTTTCTTCAAGGCCGGAACGGCCAGCTCGTAGAACCGTTCGTTGCTCATCACGCGGATGTATTCGCCGTTGAGCCAATGAAGCTTGTCGAGGTCGAAACGCGCGTTGTGCCGCAGGATTTGCGGGAGGTCAAACATCCGGACGACCTCCTGAATCGGCACCACTTCGCGATTGTCCTTGGGCGACCAGCCGAGCAGGCACAGATAATTCACCACCGCTTCGGGCGCATAGCCCTCTTCCAGGTAACCGGTCAGCGACGCGCCCCGGTCGCGTTTGCTCATCTTTGTGCCGTCCTGATTCAGGATGAGCGGGATGTGGGCATACTTCGGCGGCTCGACCCCAAATGCGCGAAAGAGCGCGATGTGCTTCGCCGTGTTGCTCAAGTGGTCCTCGCCGCGGATCACATGGGTGATGCCCATCTCCAGATCGTCCACGACATTGACCAGGTGAAACACCGGCTGGCCGTCCGACCGAACGATCACGAAGTCGGGATCCATTCGCTCGCGGTCGGTCAATTCGCGCGTCACGTTGCCGACGACCAGATCGGGAATGACAATCGGCTCGCGCGTCATTTTGAACTTCACCGCGCCGTCGTGGTCGTAAGCGAGGCCCTTGTCTTTCAGTTCCTGCACGCGTTTCCGGTAAATCTCCGCGCGCTGGGATTGAAAGTAGGGCCCGTAATTTCCTTTGCTGGTTGGGACGCCGCGCTGCGGCGTCCGGTCGTCGCAGCGCGACGACCCCACCTCAATTGGCCCCTCGTCCCATTCGAGGCCGAGCCAGCGCAGTCCGTTAAGAATGACCTCGACCGCTTCCGGCGTGTTGCGCGCCACGTCCGTGTCTTCGATACGCAGAATGAACGCGCCGCCGGCATGGCGGGCGTAAAGCCAGTTAAACAGCGCCGTGCGCGCGCCGCCGATGTGCAGAAAACCGGTAGGGCTCGGAGCAAATCGAACACGAACAATCATCGTTCCAACGCCAATTAAAGTTCAAAAATCAGGGCGGGTCCAACTGTTTCAACACCTTGCACAGCGCCGCCAGCCGTGGCGCGCAGACGCCCGCCTTCTGCGCCTGACGCAACGGTTCGAGGAACATACTCTCCAGTTCCAACGGCTGCCGCCGCTCAAAATCGATCAGCGTCGATGCCTTGTAAGCCCCCATGGTACGCGTCCGGGCAATCTGCTTTTCAGCGACCGACTCGGGGATCTTCAAACCGAGCGCGTTCGCAGCGGCAATGACCTCAAGCATTAATTCCCGCGCCAGGTTTTCCCAGCGCGGGTCGGCGAGCAGTTTGTCCGTCGCCAGGCACTGGCCGACAGAACGTGGAAGACAGGGGGTTGAGGGTTGATTGACCAGGACGTCATATCCGGCCGCGCTCGCCACGCCGAGTCCGTTGAACGGGATGTTCCAAACGAGCTTCTCCCAGTGGGCGCGTTCGAGGTTGTCGGTGACTTTGCACGGCACGCCGGCGTGGCGGAATAGCGAAGCGATGTCCTGCGTGCGGGGCTCCGGCCAACGCTGATACTCGCCCATGACAATAGTTCCGTGCGCAAGGTGATGGACCACTCCCGGTTCCACCCGGTTCAGGCAGACAAAGCAGAGTCCGCCCAGAACCTTTTCGGCGCCGACCAGGGCAGCCAGTCGGGTTTCGTTGCCGAGGCCGTTTTGCAGCGTCATGACCGCGGTGCGCCGACCGATCAGGGGTGGAATCAGTTTGGGCAACTGGTCGTTGGCCGTGGTCTTGAGCCCGATCAGCACCAACTCGCACACCCGAATCTGCTCCGGCGCGCAGGCGCACTTCGGATTGACGTGAAAATCGCCCTCGACGCTGCGAATCTGAACGCCCCTGCGCCGCACCGCCTCGTAATCGGAGCGCAACAGAAAATGGACCTCCCCTCCGGCGCGACAAAGCTTCGCGCCGTAATAACTGCCCAGCGCACCACAGCCAACCACGCCGATTTTCATGGGAGCTGCGGAAACAAAAAAAGGGCACCCCGAAATCTCGGAGCGCCCTTGGGAAATCGAATTCGCCTACTTCGCGCCCAGGATCGCGTCCTTGGCGGCTTTGGCGACGCGAAACTTGACGACGCGCTTGGCCGGAATCTGAATCTGTTCCCCGGTGGCGGGGTTACGACCGATGCGGGCCTTGCGGTTCACCAGCACGAGCTTGCCGAGACCGGGAAGAGTGAAAGAATTCTTGGCGTTCCTGTAAGCCAACTGCGCGATGTGGTCGAGAATTTCAACCGCCTGCTTCTTGCTGAGGCCGGCCTTGGCGGCGACTTCCGCGGCGACCTGCGATTTGGAGAGTGCTTTTGACATAGTTGAATTTGTGTTTTGTTGATTGGTTTAATGTCGTCCGACTCGCGCGTATTAAAACGATTCGACCGCTCTGTGCAAGGAGAAAAATCACATTTCCCCGGAAAAATCGGGCGATTCTCGAATCGTTGCCTTCGTCCGCTTCTCCCGGACGACGCGGCTCGCGCCCCTCGACTTCGCAGAGACACGCAAACGATGGCCGGAGAGAAATCGTCTCCGCGGAGCGCAGGGTAGCGTCCTAATTTTGGTGGCGGCGGTGCTGCGGCACCGCCGTGCGCCGCGGCAGCGGCGCACCCACCTCAAGCAAATTAGGACACTGCGGAGCGCAGGCTTGACTTGGCACTCCATTGCCACAACATGCTCGTGTGAGTAGTTTGTTCACGATCCAGGCCGAGTTCCGCTACGAGATCGTCCGGAAGATTTTTGAGGGCGGCATGGGCGTTGTGTATGAAGCGGAACAGCATGGTACCCGCGATTTCGTCAAGCGCGTCGCCATCAAGGTCATTCGCCAGAGCTACGCCAACCAGAAAACATTCATCGAAAACTTCATCGGCGAAGCGAAACTGGTGGCCGACTTGATTCACACCAACATCGTGCAGACTTATCACCTCGGTTCCACCGGCCAGATTTATTTCATCGCCATGGAGCTGATTCGAGGCGCGAATCTCGCCGACAAACATCGCGCGCTCCCCCTCGAACTGGCCGTGTTTATCGTCAGCCGCATCGCCCGCGGGCTGGCCTACGCGCATGTCAAAACCGACAAGGACGGCAAGCATCTCGCCATCGTCCACCGCGACGTCAGTTTCAAAAACATCATGATCGCCTTCGAAGGCGACGTGAAACTGACCGACTTCGGCATCGCAAAAGCGCGCGGTTTCCTCCAGGACTACGAAGGCGAAGTGGTCGCCGGGAAGGCCGATTTCATGAGCCCCGAACAGGCCAGCTTTAAGATCACCGACAAGCGTTCCGACATTTTTTCCGCGGGAGTCGTGCTCGCCTACCTGGTGCTCAGCTACAACATCTTCAAAGGCTCGACACCGGAAGAGTCGCGCGAACGCATCATGACGCTGCCGCTGCCGGACTTCCGCAAACTCGACCCGCGCATTGACGACCGCCTCAACGAAATCCTTCATCGCGCCCTGGCCCGCGACCTGGACAAGCGCTATCCCGATGCCGACGAACTGCTCTACGAACTGGAGCACTACATC
>QHPW01000193.1:2584-4328 GCA_003219675.1 Verrucomicrobiota bacterium | reverse complement strand
CGGAGCAAGCGCCTTCACGCGCGTGCGGGACTTGAACGCCGACAACGGTTCGTTGAAGCCGATGTGCCCGGCGCGGCCGATGCCGAGCAGTTGGAGGTCGATGCCTCCAAACTTGGCAACGGCGGCTTCATAACTTCGGCACTCGGCGTCGAGGTCGGGCGCCTGGCCGTTCGGCAAATGCGTGTTGCGCAGGTCCACGTTCACGTGCCGGAACAGTTGCTCGTCCATGTAATGCCGATAGGAGTGCGGATCGTCCGGCGCCAGGCCGACGTATTCGTCCAGGTTGAAAGTGCTGCAGAGCGAGAAATCCAGCCCCTCTTTCCGGTGCATCCGCACCAACAGCCGGTAAACCGACTCCATGGTGCGTCCGGTCGCCAGGCCCAATACCAGGTGCGGATTCGCGCGCAGTTCCCTGGCGATGATCCGTGCCACCAACGCGGCGGCAGCATCCGCGTTCGGTCGAATAATGACTTCCACGGACGGAGTTAACCACGAATGAACACGAATGGACACGAAGAAAAAACCGGCGACCGGGCCGGCCGCCCCCAAGGGCCGTAGCCGAGAACACCGGGCGATCCGGCACTTTGGCCCTGAGCATCGCCTGCTCGTCCGCGCCGGCCCTGAGCGGCAGACCGACCTGGCCGCCCTCGGCCGCGGAGCGTTGTAACGAGAGCATGATCTCCGCGCCCTGACAGGCACGTTCGAAATTGCACGGATGCACCTCGCCGTCGTCCAGCCAATCGGCCATTTCCTGGATGTAGGGAGGCATGTCGAGGTCGTAGTTCATCGCGCCTTCGCCGCTTTGGTAACCGCCGCTCTTCGTGACTGCGCGCCAGCCGCCGTTGGTGAGGACTTCGGCGAAACCCTCCGTGCTTTGCGCGCCAAGGCGGTTTTTGCCCCACCAATTGCCGACTTCAGGCTGGTCGGGCGCGCCCGCGCCGCATTCGTAGATGCCACGCACGCCGTCGGTGAATTGCACAAAGCCGGCGATGTAGTCGGGGGACGGATGACTGCTGCTGAACTTGGACCGGCCGGCGGCCTGGGCCATGACCCAGGTGGCAGGATTGTAGTCGTTGAACCAGCACGGTGTGCACGCGGCCGAGCGCGCCACTGGCGACGATCTCCTTCACCTTGCGGTAATGGACCCCGTAACGATGCTGATGGCTCACCACGGCCTTGACGCCCGCTTTGCGAATGCGGTCGCGCATCGCGAACAACTCGTTGCTTGTGAGAGCGACGGGTTTCTCCAACGCGATCAACTTCGCGCCGCAATCGAGGCCAAGCTTGATCATGCCGAGGCGCACGTCCGGCGGGGTGCAAAAGCAAAAGACATCGGGCTTCGTGGAAAGCGCGAGCGCGCGGGCGTTGCTGCTGGAAGGCACGTTGCCCAGTTTGCTCAAAGCATTTTGCAGGCGCTCCGGGTCACGGCTGGAAACGCCCACCAGCTCGAAGCGCGGATTGGCCTTGAAGAACGCGGCGTGGTGCAAGCCGCGCTTGCCCATGCCCACAACGAGGACGCGGTAGGTCTCGGACATAATTTATTTCAGAAATTGTCGACGAAGAATTTGTCGGTGGGGCGAGACTCCGTCGAGCCCTAACTTCAACCCTGGTGGGGTGAGTCAGGGCTCGACGGAGTCTCGCCCCACCTTCAATACAATACCGGTGGGGTGAGAGTCCCCTCGAACCCTGACTTTCTTTCGCCCTTTCAGGGCTGAGTCAGGGCTCGACGGAGTCTCGCCCCACC
>QHPW01000193.1:0-2458 GCA_003219675.1 Verrucomicrobiota bacterium | reverse complement strand
GCGCCACTGCGCGCGGCCATGCTTGCGTCGAAACTCGCGCTTCCAGTAGGTGATCCACTGTTCAATTGTGAACGCCAAATCTCGCGGCGCGCAAAACAAGTGAAGATGGTCGGGCATAATCAGGTAATCGCCCACCAGCCACGCCGTCGCTTCCTGCCACGTTTGATGCAGAAGCTGATGGACGATTGCATCGGCCAACCAGGCCTCGCGCTGCTCTGTATTGACCGTGAGGAGAACAAAACTGGGGCGCCCTGAGTAAATATGCACACCCGCGGATGGATGCTTGCGGCCCGGTTCTGAAAATGGCGCGTCACAGTTCATGTTTTCTCTTTTGTTATTTGGTGGGGCAAGACTCCGTCGAGCCCAAACTTCAAACCTGGTGGGGTGAGAGTCCTCTCGAACCCTGACTTTTTCTGTCGCCCCTTCAGGGCCGAGTCAGGGCTCGACGGAGTCTCGCCCCACCGTCAATTCAATCCTGGTGGGGTGAGAGTCCTCTCGAACCTCAAACCTGGTGGGGTGTGGGGCGAGCGCGGGCCATCGCCACCGCCGCCACCCGAAGGGGGAATGGTCGGCTGAGGTTTCTGAATTCTGTCTGGCATAAGTGTTTCTAGTTCACGATCTGCGATTTGCAAGTTGCAAGTTGCAGGTCAAATGACGAATGACGAAATCCGAATGACCAGGGAAACCTGAATGTCAAAATCCGAATTCACCGGTGCAGGAGGTTTGCTTCCATGCTTCGAGCTTCGTCATTCTTTCGTCATTCGTCATTCAACCTTGGCCGCCGTCCCACTCCTTCACCTTTCCGATCACGTAATCCACCTCCGCTTCGGTGAGTTCAGGGAACATCGGCAGGCTGATGCAACAGGCGGCGTTGTGCTCGGCGTTCGTCAGCGGTCCGGCGATGCGCGCGTCTTTGCCCCAGGGAAAACCGGCCTGCTGATGGATCGCGATCGAGTAATGCGTCTTGGCGTCGATGCCGGCGTCATTCAGGAATTTCAGCAATGGATCGCGCTGCTCGGGCTTCTTCGTCTCGATGACGAAGAGGTGAAAGACGTGCCGGTAGCCGAGCAGTTCGACCGGCAGATCGATATTCTGGCACCCCTTCAACCCGGCGCTGTACCGCGCGGCCCGCTTCCGTCGCAGGTCGTTCCAGGCGTCAATGTGCTTGAGCTTGGCGCTGAGCACGCCGGCGTGAAGGTCATCCAGACGGCTGTTGAAGCCGTAGCTATGCACGTTGCGCGCGTTCGAGCCGTGATTGCGCAGCTTGCGGACGCGGGCGTCGATTTCGGTGTTGTTGGTGACCAGCGCGCCGCCGTCGCCGAACGTGCCGAGGTTTTTCTGGATGATGAAACTGGTCGTCGTCGCGTCGCTCAGCTCCCCCACCTTGAAGCCGTCGCCGTGCGCGCCGATCCCCTGCGCGTTGTCCTCGATGAGGCGGAGCTTGTGTTTGGCGGCAATCTTCTTGATGGCGAGCATGTCGGCGCATTGGCCGTAAAGGTGCACCGGGACGATGGCCCTGGTCTTTGGCGTGACGGCCTCCTCGATTTTAGCCGGATCAATGCACTTCGTCCGCGAGTCGCAATCGACGAACACCGCCGTGGCGCCGGCGATCCAGATCGCCTCGGCAGTGGCGAAAAAGGTGTTCGGGTGGGTGATGACTTCGTCGCCGGGGCCGACGCCCAGCGCCATCAAGGTGAGCCAGATGGCATCCGTGCCGTTGCCGACGCCGACGGCGTATTTGATGTCGTGGTAGCGCGCCAATTCCTCCTCGAACCTCTTGAGCATGGGGCCAATGACGTATTGGCCGCTGGAGAGCACCTCCTGGAGGTTGGTGTCGATCTCTTTCTGGATGTTCCGATATTGCCGGACGTGGCCGTAGAACTCGACTTTCATAGGCATGATTCCTGGCTGAACCTGCGGCACAACGTAAGTGATGACAAGGATATTCTGCTTGCCAACGCGAACCGGCAAACCGAGATAAGGGCATGCACCGGGACGAAGTCCACGCCTGGCACTATGCCACCCGCCGGCCGGTCCAGGTTCAATGCCGCGAGGGTGTCATCACCTCGATCAAAGAATCGTCCGCGAAGCCCGCCGCGGATGTCTGGATAGCGCCGGCGTTGGTGGACTTGCAAATCAACGGCTTTGCGGGCGTCGATTTTCAGCGGGACGATTTGACGGTCGAAGAGTTGCTGACGGCGACGCGGGCGTTGGACGCCTGGGGCTGCGGCCGGTTTCTGTTGACACTGGTCACCGACGAATGGCCCAGGTTAATGGCGCGACTGGGACATTTGCGCAAGCTGCGCTCCAAATCCAAGGAACTCGAACATGCGATTGCCGGCTGGCATATCGAAGGCCCATTCCTTTCCGACGAGCCCGGCTTTCACGGGGCGCACAATCCGGCGTGGATGCTCGATCCGACTCCGGATCACATTCGCGAACTGCGGTCACTCACGGA
>QHPW01000034.1:4545-8732 GCA_003219675.1 Verrucomicrobiota bacterium | reverse complement strand
GAGAAAGCCACCAGCAACATCTGCACCGCGCAGGCGCTGCTCGCCAATATGGCCGCCGCTTACGCTGTTTACCACGGTCCGGATGGATTGAAACAAATTGCCCGACGCGTGCATTACCTGACGAACGTTCTCGTATTGGGGCTGAAACAACTCGGCTACAGCGTGGGACCGGGTTCCGGCCCTTCGTACGATGGCAAAAAAGTCAGCCAGGCGAAAGGCCGGCACTGCTTTGACACCCTTCGCGTCGATTTGGGTTCCAAATCCAGCGCGGACATCGCCAAAATCGCCGAGGCCCATCGCGTCAACTTTCGTGTCATCGACGCAAAGACAGCCGGCGTCGCGCTCGATGAAACCGTCACCGAGCATGACCTGGCGGAGCTTCTCCAGATTTTCAACGGCGACCGCGCGCCATCCTTTGCCGTGAAAGACCTCGCGGCCGGAGCGGATGCCGAGGTCCCCGCCGAATTCGCGCGGACGGGCACATTCCTCACGCACCCGGTCTTCAATCGCTACCATTCGGAGACCGAGATGCTGCGCTATTTGAAGCGACTGGAGGCGCGCGACCTGTCGCTGACGACCTCGATGATTCCTCTCGGCTCCTGCACGATGAAGCTGAACGCGACCTGCGAGATGCTCCCGGTGAGCTGGCCTGAGTTCAGCCGGATTCATCCCTTCGCGCCGCTGCGTCAGATGCAGGGGTATCAGATTTTGTTCAAGCAACTCGAAGAATGGCTTGCGGAGATCACCGGTTTCACGGCCATCTCGCTGCAACCGAACGCCGGTTCGCAGGGCGAGTATGCAGGCTTGCTCGTCCTCCGCGCTTATCACCAACACCGCGGCGAGGCGCATCGAAACGTCTGTCTCATTCCAACCTCCGCGCACGGCACCAATCCTGCCAGCGCCGTGATGGCCGGACTCAAAGTCGTCTCCGTCGCCTGCGACAAGGGAGGCAATATCGATGTCGCCGACCTGCGGGCCAGGGCCGAAGCGCACAAGAACGACCTCGCCTGTCTGATGGTCACCTATCCCTCGACCCATGGTGTTTTCGAGGAGAGCATCAAACAGATTTGCGATCTTATCCACGAGTTCGGCGGTCAGGTGTACCTGGACGGCGCGAACCTCAATGCGCAAGTCGGCCTCTGCAGACCTGCTGACATCGGCGCGGATGTCTGTCACTTGAACCTCCATAAAACATTTTGCATTCCGCACGGCGGTGGCGGTCCGGGCGTCTTCAGCGTGTGCTCGTGACAACCTGAAGCTTGGACGCCCACCCGTCGGTGCCGTCGCCGCCGCGCCCTGGGGCAGCGCGAGCATTCTGCCCATCTCCTGGGTTTACATCGCGGCGATGGGCGCCGAAGGACTGGCCGAAGCCACCAAGGTTGCCATCCTCAACGCGAATTACATCGCGGCCCGTCTGGAGAAATTCTTCCCGACACTCTACCGCGGCCACGGCGGCCTGGTCGCGCACGAGTGCATCCTCGACTTGCGCGATTTCAAGAGCGTCACGGCCGAAGACGTCGCCAAACGGCTCATGGACTACGGCTTTCACGCGCCGACGTTGAGCTGGCCCGTTGCCGGCACGCTGATGGTCGAGCCGACAGAGAGCGAGTCAAAGACCGAGCTCGACCGCTTCTGCGACGCGATGATTTCCATTCACGGCGAAATCACGGCCATCGAATCCGGCCGGTTGGACAAGCAGGACAATCCATTGAAAAACGCGCCGCATACCGCGGACATGATCGCCGCCAGCGACTGGAACCATCCTTACTCGCGCGAACAGGCGGCGTTCCCCGCGCCCTGGCTCAAGGAGCACAAGTTCTGGCCCGCCGTCGGCCGCATTGACAACGTCTATGGCGACCGCAATCCGATTTGCACCTGCGTTGGGATGGAAGCCTTTTCATCGTAATCTTCGAAGCTCGTGGAAATGAGGAATGGGGCGCGGGTCTCGGCCCGCTTCATCGTCCGCCAGTGAGAGGCCCTGGCTCGATTGCCAAACCATGGAATTCTCAAGGCCTGCCTGCGCCCGAAGGGTTCTCAAATGACCGGGAACCGGTCGATGGCAAGGTCATTGCTCTTGAAGGATTCGCGGGCAGAAACGTCATATTTGACACGATTACCTATGAAAATCACGGAAGCTTTGCTGGCGGAACACGTCGTTTTCCACAATTTGTTCGATCATGT
The DNA here is from genome assembly GCA_003219675.1 of Verrucomicrobiota bacterium. GTDB lineage: Bacteria > Verrucomicrobiota > Verrucomicrobiia > Limisphaerales > AV2 > AV2. The sequence goes on along the minus strand of QHPW01000034.1, from coordinate 6,551 downwards.
GGAGCGCACCGCGTCAAAATTGAAATCGGTCGCCGAGGTCAAGTCGCTGGCAAATTTGATTGAATCCCTGCTCAAGGCCCATTCAGAGGTTGAGGAGGAATTGCTCGTCGAACCGCTGGATCATTGCCTGGAACAAATCGGCCACCGCGAGACGTTTCACCAGGAGCACCAGGAGATCGACGACAACCTGGAACGGGCGCAGACCGCCCGCAGCCTGAAGCAGGCCCGCGCCTGCCTGCTGACCGCCGTGGTGTCATCGCGCAAACACTTCGACAAAGAGGAACGCATCGTGTTTCCACTCGCTGAAAAGGTCCTGAAATCACGGACATTAACTGACCTGTGGAATGCCTGGACGGAGCAGCGAAATCGAACCATCGGCTGATCCGAAACCCATCGTCCGACGGGCGCGAAGAGTGAACATTCCCCCCTGACTTTTGCTACGAATTCATCTGCTTAAGGTGGGTGCGCCGCTGCCGCGGCGCACGGCGGTGCCGCAGCACCGCCGCCACCAAATCAGGACACTACCTAAAAGTGTGGATTTTTTCCTCGAATTATGTAATATCAAGGTTCGCGGCGGTGGCTGGGTGGAGAAAGGGAGAAATGAACGACGATCCGTTGGAGCGGCAAATTGAGGCGGCGCGCCAGCGCCTGACCTCGTTGAAGCAGCGCGCGGATGCGTTCCCGCAGGAACAGGCGCTTCTGGAGGACATCCTGGCGGCACTGAACACCAGCCTGGAGGAGTTGCACGCCGCGACGGAGGCGTTGCGCCAGCAGAACGAGCAACTGACTGCAGTCCGCCAACAGGTCGAGGCAGAACGCCACCGTTACATGGAATTGTTTGACCAGGCGCCCGACGGCTGCCTGGTGACGGATCCCGATGGCGTCATTCAAGAGGCCAACCTGGCTGCGGGCGCATTGCTCGAGATTCCCACCAATGAGCTCGTCGGACAGCCTGTGGTCAGCTTTGTGGCTCAGGAAGACCGCCCCGCGTTTCACCGCCGCTTGATCCGGCTCCAGCAGTTGCTCCGCACGCAGAATTGGGAGGTCCGGCTGCAGCGTCGCAACGGCCTGACTTTTTCGGCGGTCATTGACGTGGCCGGCACGCGGGATCGCGCGAGCAAACTGGCGGGGTTGCGCTGGATCATCCGCGACGTGACCGAGCGGCGGAGCCTGGAGGCACGGTTGCTGCAATCCCAGAAGCTGGAGTCCATCGGCCAACTGGCCGGAGGTGTGGCGCATGATTTCAACAACATCCTGACGGTCATCCAGGGGCACGCCTCGCTGTTGGAGGCCAAGCAGGGTCTGCCGCCGAACCTGGCCAGTCACGCAAACCAGATTGTTCTGGCGGCTGAACGGGCTGCCAATCTGACCCGGCAATTGCTCACGTTCAGCCGACGACAGGTCATTCACCCCAAGAACCTGGATTTGAGCGAGGTGATCGGCAACATGACCAAAATGCTGCAGCGCATCCTCGGTGAAGACATTTCTCTTCAAGTCAACTTCACCTCGAATCTGCCGCTCATTTACGCCGACGCGGGCATGCTGGAACAGGTGCTTTTGAACCTGGCGGTCAACTCGCGCGATTCCATGCCCAAAGGGGGACGATTAATGATCAATGTAAGCACCGTGACCATGGACACGACTTACCCTGGCGAAGAGCCTGAAGCGGCCAGCGGCGAATGGGTTCGCTTGAGGGTGATTGACACCGGCTGCGGCATCCCGCCCGAACATCTGCCCCACATCTTCGAGCCTTTCTTCACCACCAAGGATGTCGGCAAGGGCACCGGGCTGGGATTGGCCACGGTTTACGGCATCGTAAAGCAACATCAGGGCTGGATTACGGTTGCCAGCGAAGCCGGCAAGGGGACGACTTTCCAGATTTTCCTGCCCAGCGCAGGCAAAAGGGACGCGTTGACGGAAGCCACCTCGTCTGAGCAGGAAGTTCGCGGCGGCGCCGAGACGATTTTGCTGGTGGAAGATGAACCCGATGTGCGCGAACTGGCGCG
>QHPW01000034.1:0-4486 GCA_003219675.1 Verrucomicrobiota bacterium | reverse complement strand
GATGCCGCCACCGGAACCGCTGCCTTGACGTTATGGCAAGAGCACAAATCCCGCATTCAACTGCTGCTCACCGATATCGTCATGCCAGAAGGCATGACGGGGTTGGACCTGGCGCAACGATTGCAGGCCGAAAAAGCCGGACTCAAGGTGATTTACTCCAGCGGTTACAGCACCGACGCGATCACACGGGATTTGAAGTTTTCCGAAAAGGCCAACTTTGTGCAGAAGCCCTATACGCCGCGAAAACTGGCTCGAATCGTTCGCGACTGCCTGGATGGCGAGCTTTAGCGCGGATACATTGTCTTAAAGCCGACGAAACCCGGACGTGATCTCCAGTGTCTCTGTCAACGAGGTGAGTCAGCCATGACAGGCCGTTTTGGACAGCCGTTTTGGGTCGTTCCGTTGGCCATCGCGGGATTGGTGGCGCTTTTTGGGTGGTGGGGGAACAGGCGGTTGCGCCAGACGATCGAGGAGGAATTAAAGGCGGATTTGACCGCCACGCTCAACGCCAACGTGACCGCCTTGGAGATCTGGACGACCAACCAGACGAAGCTGGCCACGGCTCTGGCCGAGGAGCCGAGGGTGCAGACTCTCGCAATCCGAGTTCTCGAAGCTTTCGATCAGAGCGGCGGAGACAGCAAAAAATTGTTGGCCCTGCCGGAAGTGGAGGAGCTGTGCAATTACCTCAGACCGCGCCTGAACAAGGTGGGCTACGGCATGGCGAATCTGGTCAGCACAAATCTCGTTGTGGTGGCTAACTCAATGCGGGGCCGCTTCCGACCGGTCACGCCTGTTTACGATGAACACCTCGCCAGGTTTTCCGAATTGTTCGCTTCCGGCCAACCCATCCTCATCACGCCCTTCAAACCGAAACGTCCCCCGGATGCGGGATTTCGTGCGGGCGCGCGACAAACGCGAGGCGCCGAATTCGCCAGGCGTTTCGACAATTCCGTCCCATCCCGTGAAAGAGCAACCAACGACTTTCCCGGCTCAGAGCGCCCTCCGCCTCCAGAATTGGCGCGCATCCGGCGTGGTGATGTCACCCTGATGCAGGTCGCCGCTCCGATCCACGATAACACCGGCGTCGTGCGCGGTGCCCTGGCGCTGATCATCAACCCGGACGCCGAGTTCACGCGGATTCTTTCCGTGGCGCGGTCGGGAAAGTCGGGGGAAACCTACGCGTTCGACCAACACGGCCTGCTGATTTCCAGGAGCCGGTTCGACGATCAACTCAAGAAAATGGGACTGATAGAAGACCGCCCGGACGCAAGTTCTGCCCTGAATCTGCGCCTGACCGATCCCGGAATCGACCCGCCGAAAAGGCTCAATCCGCAAGACGCTGCTTCCGCGAGTCGCCCCTTGACCCGCATTGTCGCCGATGCCGCCGCCGGCGGGAACAGAGTGGACGTGAATCCTTCACGCGATTATCGCGGTGTGCCAGTCGTCGGCGCATGGCGCTGGCTGCCGCAACTTGGCTTCGGCGTCGCCACGCAGATCGACGCGGACGAAGCCTTCCAGTCCCTGCGCGTGTTGAAATTTCTGTTCATCATCCTGGTGCTCTTGCTGATGCTCTGCTCGACCGGTATGTTCGTCTTTTCCTATCTCAACGTCACCTGGCGCCGGCGCTTGAGCGAGGCCGAGCTCAAATTGAAGCAACTGGGCCAATACACGTTGGAAGAAAAGATCGGTGAAGGCGGCATGGGTGTCGTTTACCGGGCGCGTCACGCTCTCATGCGACGCGAGACGGCCGTCAAACTCCTGTTGCCCGACCGGGCCGACCCGGAGTCGATCGAGCGCTTCGAACGCGAAGTCTGCCTCACTTGCCGGCTCACTCATCCCAACACCATCCAGGTTTACGACTATGGCCACACGCCCGAAGGCATCTTCTACTACGCCATGGAATACCTGCACGGTCTGAATCTGCACCAACTCGTCGCCCGGTTCGGACCGCAGCCCGAGGGCCGCGTGGTCCACATCCTCACCCAAATCTGCGACGCGCTGGCGGAGGCGCATGCCCTGGGCCTGGTTCACCGCGACATTAAGCCTGCGAATGTTTTCCTCTGCGACCGCGGCGGTGTGGCCGATTGCGTCAAGGTGCTCGATTTTGGCCTGGTCCGGGAATACCTCGACGCCAACAGGGAACCAGTGTATCTCACTGCCACCCGAAGCGATCAGGAACGACGTTCGCAGCGATCCGCGCAGTGACATCTATTCGGTTGGCGCGCTCGGATATTACCTGTTGACCGCGGCGAACGTCTTCGACGCCGAAAATGTTCTCACCCTCTACGAAAAGCATCTGAACGAATCCCCAATCCCGCCGGCTCAACGCTCCCCAAATCCGATCAGTGCCGAACTGCAGGAGACCATCCTGCGCTGCCTGGAAAAGGAAACCAACCTTCGCCCGCAGTCCGCCGACGAGCTGCACGCGCTGTTGCTCACCAGCCCACGCGCGTCCGACTGGGGGCCGAAGCCACGAGCGGCCTGGTGGGACCGGTACCGCCACGAAACTCAGCGTCCGGATGGAACTGAGCAGCCCGCCCCTGTCGACGCCACGGTCAAAATTGACCTCGCCAGCAGGATTAGATAGCCGGCCGTCATCCCGTGAGAGCGCGGGAGAGAAATTCCGCGAATCCCAATAACTCGATTCGGGATGATGTGTGCGACCCGGTGTCCATCGAGGCTGCCGAAAAACAGATTTTCCGATATAAAACCGCCTGTCGGCGGGATCGGGTGAAGGGATTGCCGCACACGGCGTTGCAACCACTCAAACCAGCACTGGCCAATTCGCCCTGCAGACCTCATAGTCCCGGTTGGGAATGCCGGCCGAACCAAACAACATTTCCGGCGCCGCGCAAATCGTAGCGCTCGTCAAGAGTCGTCGCACGAACAACTCGATTCGGAGTCCCCGCTCGATCGTCAATGGATATGCTCGCCACGCATAAATCCCGCAATCCCCTGCGCCGGTTGACATCATCGCTTCGCGATATGCGCGAGCGGCACCGGGACCGACACCGACCGACAGGCTTCGGTTTCGTGTTGGCCGACCGCGTGGATTATCTCGACCCGACCCGCTGGGACGCCGTGACGCGTGGCAATTCTGTTTTCCTCCGACGTGAGCTGCTCCGCGTCATCGAAAACCACGGGCCGGAGAACATTCAGCCGCGTTACGCGATGATCTTCCGGGACGACAAACCGGCCGCCGCGCTGGTCGCGCAGATTGTCGGCGTGACCGGCGACCGTTTCAACCGAGCACAACCCGCCGGCAAACCAGAGGGTTCCACGCGGCTACTGAAGCGGATGCTGGCGCCTGCGGCCAAAGCCGCCACGTCAAATTTGCGCGAACGCATTCTCGTCGCGGGCAACCTGTTGTCGTGGGGCTTTCACGGTGTCGCGCTCGCGCCCGATGAAGACCCGGCGCAGCTTTGGCCCGGCGTGGCGGAGGCGCTTTATCGCATTCGTCGCGCGGAAAGGCTCGGCGGACAGACCAATTTCGTCCTGCTAAAGGACCTCACCGCACAACAAACCGGTTTGGAATCATTGCGCCGTTTCAGCTACCGGCCACTGAAAACTGAACCGAACATGATATTGGAAATCGATCCTGCCTGGCGCACTTACGAGGATTACCTGACCGCTCTCGATGCAAAATATCGACGCAACGCCAAGGATCAGACGAAGAAACTCGCGACCGCCGGTTGCGCCATGGAACCCCTGGACGACCTCGCGCCCTGCGCGCGCCGCCTGCATGAGCTCTACCTCGCGGTCCAGAGCCAGGCGCCGGTTCGGCTCGTAACCTTGCGCGAATCGTATCTGCCGGCACTGGCTCGCGCGGCCGAGGAGGACTTCCGCTGCACTGTGATCCGGCGTAGCGACGACATCCTTGGGTTTGTAACCAGCCTTCGTGATGGCGACACGGCCATTGCCTACTACATCGGATTCGACCGCGCGGCGGCGGCGAACGGATTGCCGCTCTACTTGCGATTGCTGCACGCGACAATCGCCGACGCCATCGCCTGGCGATGTAAACAGCTTTCGCTGGGGCGCACAGCGCTGGAACCCAAGGCCGCGCTGGGCGCAAAACCGGAGCCGATGTCGGTCTGGCTCCGGCATCGCGTGCCGGCGCTGAACTGGATCTTGCGCGGCCTGCTGGACGCCGTGCCGCACGCCGAAGCGCCGGAGCGCAACCCGTTCAAAACCGCGAGCGGCGGGAACGCAAAGAGGACTTAAGCTTGCACCGACCCGACGACATTCCCCTCACGCGGTTCCTCGTGCTCCGTTTCACCATGTCGAAATGGCGTCTGACTGATTTATGACTATGAACCGTTTGATTTATTTCATTGCCGGCTTGTCTTTGTTCGTGGCCAACGTCATCGCCGCCGCTTCGGTAGGTGCTCCGACCAACATGATCGGGTTCACCGCTGCGAACGCCCCGAAGCAGCAGGCGCTGGAGAGGCAATTCAATGCCCGACTGGATCCTGCCGACCAGCGA
>QHPW01000192.1:9524-12101 GCA_003219675.1 Verrucomicrobiota bacterium | reverse complement strand
GGCGGGTATGTATTTCACCATGTTCCGCAACGTTTGGGGTGGCTGTTTGGGGGGATGCTCGATTCGCTACCTGTTTAGCCGCCGCGGCAGAGCGACCTTCCTTCTGGTGACCACACTGCTGTTCGCGGGGATCGCAGTGAACTGGGGGAGCATTACCCGGACTGCGCTCTACCAGGGTCGGATCAGCAATGTGGCGAACATTTATGACCGTCTCGGCGCGTGGCTCTACGCATTCAGGGCCTTTTCTGAACATCCGCTGACGGGCCTCGGTCCGGATCGCATAAAGCAATACATTAAGAAAGCTCAGGAAGCGGGTGATGACCTGCGGGTAATGGACGTCCCGGCGACATGGCATCCTCACAATACCATCATCGCTCAGCTTGCGGAAAATGGGTTGCTCGTTGTCGTGCCCCTTTGTTTGATGATCTGGTATTTTATTGGGGAAGTCCGCGCCTGCATCCGACTTGCGAGGTCGCCGGCCGATGTCGAATTCGGCCTATACGCTGTTGCTGTCGCGTTTGCCATTCTTGCCCCCGGGCTTACTGACCGAGCTTACGAATGGGCCAAATTGAACAACCTGATGTACGTGGTTTTTGCTCTTGTCGCCGCCCACGGTGTAAAACTACGAAAATTAGCACGCCTGGAACTTGCGGAAAGACCGCGGCATGTCGTATTGAAGGAGCTGGCGGCACCAGCGCACCAGACCGGTTCAACGAAGTCGGCTGGAGTCCGGCCTGCCTTCCTCAATCCGCTGCTCGTCCGCGCGGAAGGTCATCAGCCGGAGCCGGCGTTGTCGCCGCGCGATAGGAGTTCAAGGTGAAGGTGCGCCTGACGGATCCGATCTCGTGCGACCGCACCGAGGCCTTCGCCCATGCGTTCACCCGGATGTCGCCCTCGGCACAATACGAATTATAACCATAGCCACGACACCTCAATTACCATCGTATTCCGTTGTCATCGATACGGTGAACGAAGCGACATGGTCCGACTACCTGCTGCGTTTTGATGACGCGAACATCTACCAGACATGGCAGTATGGGGCGGTCTGCTGGGGTGAGAATCAGCTCAGCCACCTGGTGCTCAAAAAAGATGGAGCAGTGGTCGCCGTGACGCAGCTCCGTGTCGTAACACTTCCGTTGTGCAAGAAGGGAATTGCATACATTCGTTGGGGCCCTTTGTGTCGGTTGCGAGGAGAACCGTGGAACCAGGAGGTTCTACATCAGATGACTTCCGCCCTCCGGCGGGAATATGTGGACCGCCGGGGTTTGCTGCTGCGCATGCTGCCCGATATTTTTCGAGGAGACACTCTTGCCGATTGCGTCAGAGTGAACTGTGAAGCCATGGGGCTGCGGCTGGATCCGGACGTGCCGAGCGAGCACACGATACGGCTTGATTTGACGTTGTCACTCGAGGAGCTGCGTAATGGCTTACACCAGAGGTGGCGCAACCATCTAAAGCGTGCCGAGAAGAGCGGCTATACGATCCGGGAAGGAACGAATGATGTATCGGGAAATGATGGCCCGGAAACAGTTCGACACGACGGTTGACCCTGAGCAGTTCAGACAGGTTCAGCAGGGGCTGGGGGACAACCTCAAGATGTCGGTCCTCGTGTGCGAAAAGGATGGCAAACCGCTCAATGCCCTTGTGATCTCGGCAATGGGTGGAAGTGCCGTCTTCCTGCTGGCGGCCACCGGGGATGAGGGATTGGCGGGCAATGGAGCCTATCTGTTGCAGTGGCGGGCGATCGAAATGCTCAAGGCACGCGGTTGCCGATGGTACGATCTTGGTGGAATCAACCCGGATAAGAATCCGGGTGGCTACCAATTCAAGAGAGGGCTTGGTGGACAAGAAGTCTATCGAATCGGCGCATACGCCTTGTGCAACGATCCGATCAACGGCGCGGTGGTGGCGTGCGGCGAGCGTCTGCGAACCGCTTTTCGATTCCTGAGAACCCGTGGCCGCGCATCTTAGTGGTCTATTTCATAAATACGCATACGTTCGTTGCGCCCAATTTGGCCCGTGGCGAGGCGCGAGGGAAGGAGTGTATCCGCAGCGATACTCGACCGACCGAGCAACGAAGCCACGGGCCAAATTGGGGGCAACCCGCAGGGCGGCATGTCTTTTGGACGGAGGCGTTGTTGCTCGCTCCTTACAGATCCACTGCGGGATATGCTCGTCGCTCGCGCCTGGCCTCCGCCCAAAATCCATTGCCGCGAACGTGTGCGTATTTATGAAATAGACCACTTAGCAGTTTTGCCGTTTGCAATCTGCCCCAAGCCAAACTGAAGAATACCCCGGTCCTTTCCCGGTCCTTTCCCGATTATTCATGAACGGTCTGTTAAGCCCTTTGCTGGCATTAAAAGGAGGTTCCGGCTCCTGGCTGCGCAACCTCCTGAGTCGTGAACGGGTGCGGCAGACACTGCTGCTGTACAGTTCCGAGATTGGCTTGATTGTTTTGACTTTCGGAACAGGGATTCTGAATTCAAGGTTCCTCGGGCCATCGCAATACGGCATTTACACCTTCGTAATAACCATCATCGAAGCTGCGATGATTTTCACCGGCTTTGGGTTTCCCCA
>QHPW01000192.1:0-9226 GCA_003219675.1 Verrucomicrobiota bacterium | reverse complement strand
TTTATTTTCTAGGGACTTTGGGAGCCTGTCTCTTCGCGATCATAGCCCTCCGGGTCCGATTCGTCAACCTGCGAAGCCACATCCGTGAGCTTAATGCCGAGGTCAAGCGGTACGGTTTCAAGGCCTATGTGGGTGGCATCGCCGACAACAGCACTTTCAAGCTCAACAACCTGCTCATCGCGGGCTACGTGGATACGACCTGGCTGGGCTTTTACAGCATCGCGTCCACCATGGTCAGCCCGATGGTCAGCTTCTCGACGTCCCTTTCCTCCTCGGTGTATCGCTCCCTGGCCAGGAAGGACCGGATTGCTGGGAGGGTGTTCCTGGCCAACGCCGCTTTCCTGGTCGCAAGCGCGGCCTTCATCGCTGTTTGCGCCAGACCTCTCATCGCGATTGTTCTGACCGAACAATTCCTGCCGGCGGTGGGCCTGGTTTACATACTGTTAATCACCGCCTTCTTCCAGGGCATGTACCAGCCGATCAACGCCTTTTTGGGGGCTCACGGCAAAGGACGCGAGCTGCGCACCATTTCTCTATGGGTCAGCCTGGTCAATCTTTGCGTTGCCGTGTTGCTGATACCTCGCCTCGGTGCCTACGGCGCCGCCATTGGCAGCGGTTTTGCCAAATTCTGTGAATGCGCCGGAAACTTTTATTACTACCGGCGAGTCACGATCCAGCTCCAGTCGGATTCACAATCTTCACCTTCATGAAACTTTTTACTGTTGTCACGACCCTTTTCAGCGCCTTCCTGGCCCTCGTCTGTGCACCGCTGGTTCTCATCTGTCTGCAATTGGAGCGATTCCGCCGACGGCCCTTTCGCGTCTCTGCCTCTGGAGATTCTCTTCGGATCGCCTATATCTTGACGGATCTGTGGGGAGGCAAGCCCGGGGGTGCAGCAAGTCACAAGGCAGGATTCTGCAAAGGACTTCAAGAGTGGGATCATATCCCCACGGTGCTGGTCAGTCAGCCCGTGCCGGGACTGGACAGAGTCGTCAGGGACTATCATGTCCTGCCGGCGCCGACGCTTCCCCGTGGTTTCCCTCTAACGTTATGTGTTCTGGCCAACAACCTGGCGTTTACTCGATGCGCGTATCGGATCCTCAGGTCATGCCGTCCCGGTGTGATTTGTCATCGGCACAGCCACATGAATTATGCCGGCGTACTGCTGTCTCGAATATTGAAAGTGCCGTTTATTCTGGAATATAACAGCCCTGCAAATTGGAAAGCGACTGCCGCGGCTGAGGGGCACTCCCTGTTCGGTTGGATTGGTCGGTTTGTTGAAAAACTCAACCTTCTGGCCACCGACCGGATCATGGTTGTGTCGGACGTTCTGAAACAGCGCCTGGTCGATGATGGGATACAGCCCGACAGAATTGTTGTGAACCCGAATGGCGCGGACGCGGAGCTCTTTCGTCCAGACATTGACTCCAGTGCCATTCGCCAACGCCTTCAGCTCGAAGGGAAAATCGTGGTGGGCTTTGCGGGTCACCACAACTCGAACAATACATGGCATGGAACAAAGTATCTGGCCATGGCCGTGCGGAAAGTGGCGGAGCGGCGGAAAGACGTCCAGTTTCTTTTTATCGGGGACCAGGGGCTGGTGGAGCTCGTATCGGCTATCGCTGATGCAGAGGGCACAGGCCGCTTCATCAGTTATGCGACCAGCATACCTCATCCCGAAATGCCGGCTTATTATGCCGCCTGTGACATTCTGGTTTCTCCCCATGTGCACATGGCGGATGGAAGCACGTTCTTCGGGTCCCCAGTCAAGATCTTCGAATACATGGCGATGGGCAAGCCCATCGTGGCTAGCGGAATTGCACAGCTTGCCGAGCTGCTCAAAGCTCATAAAAATGCACTTCTGACCAAGCCGGGGGACGTGGAAGGGATTGCCGAAGCCATTTTGACTCTGGCGAGCGATCCGGAGCTGCGTCGGCGTCTGGGGCTGGCGGCGCGGGAGACCTGCCTGAGCCAGTGCACCTGGAAGCACAACGCCCAACGGTTCATTGACGCGTATCACGAAGCCTTGCATCAGAGAACCCCTGGCTCAACCACATCCGATGCCGAACATCCGCCCGGAGGACGGCACGTGTTTCGACCCGCAGATGGGAATTAAGCTCCAACGGTCTCAAGAGTTCCGCATGAACAAGTGGAGTCGGCTCTACCGCGATCTGCGCGCGCTACCGTCCCGGCAGGCCGGCAGACTGCTGATGCGCAAGGCCTCCAAAGGCTGGCGCGCTCGGAAGGCCGAGATTTCCGCCAAGCGCCAAATACGCAGCATCCAAAATGATCTCGGATCTGCGTTAGTCCCCGGTCAGGTCCTCCACGACTTGCTTGACTCCAAATTCACCCGACTGAACGGCTTCCCGATCACGCCCGATCGGACACGGGAAACTGCCGCGCTGCTGAATCAGCGGTTTCCAGATTGGGTCGCCCGGTGCATCGGAAGCGCAAACAGGATCTGTGAAAACCGGATTTCCTTGCTCGGGCACGAGATTCACCTGGAGGAGCCGCCTGCCTGGCACAACGACCACATCAGCGGCGCCGTGTGGCCCGTTCAACACTCCGGTCAGTTGCTGAACCTCCGGATGAACCACGGCTCGGATATCAAGTTCGTCTGGGAGCTGTCCCGTTTCCATCACGGTGTTACTCTGGCTCGCGCCTTCGCCCTTACCACCGACGAACGATTCGCGCGCAAATTTCTCTCGCTTTTCAACGACTGGTTGAAGGCTAATCCGCCTTACGCAGGGCCAAACTGGACCTGTGCGATGGAAGTCGCCATCCGCGCGGTGAACCTCTTGTGGGCCGGGTCGCTGTTGGTATCCAGCGCGGCATTCGACAGGCGAGCCAGGGAGGCGTTCATCAAAACCCTGCTGGTGCACGGAGCGTTCATTTACCACAATCTGGAATACGATGTGCGAGCAGTTGGACGCTCGCTTCAACCGGTCAACGGCAACCATTACCTGGCTGACCTGTCGGGTCTGTTGTACCTCAGTTGTGCATTTCCGGAATGCCGATTCGCCTCGGTGTGGCGTGAGTTTGCGCAACGAGAGCTTTTCCGAGAAATACGGTCGCAGGTGGATGAAGAAGGGGTTCATTGGGAGTATTCTCCCGGCTACCACCGACTCGTTCTCGAGATGATGCTCTCGTGCCTGATTCTGCTGGAACGCCAATCTGTCACCATACCGGAGGACATTCGGGAGAAAGCTTCCAAAATGCTCGACTTCATTCGTCATTATACGAAGCCGAGCGGCGGCGTCCCTTTGGTTCGAGACATTGACAACGGCAGGTTCTGCATCCTGGGAGAAGAAGAATTGTCGAGCCACGACCACTTGCTCGCCCTGGGCGCGATCTTCTTTGATCGTCCGGACCTGTATCCGGGACAACTTTTTGAAGACTGCTTGTGGTACCTGGGCCCGCGTGCTTGTGAGTGGCATAAGCGGGAGCCGGCGCCTTCCCCTTCGCCTCCTCGGATGGAGTGTGCGGGAGAGAGGGGGTCCTGGATCCCCTATCGGCGAGCCTCGAGAGCAGGCCCATCGGCTTCCAGCAAGTTATACCGTCAGAGCGGTTTCTGTGTAATGCGCCATGACTCTCATTACCTGCTCGCAGTCTGCTCTCCGAAAGGCATGCAGGGTTACTGCGGTCATACGCACAATGATTTTCTAAGCTTCGAACTCGAGGCCTTCGGTCGAACTTTTTTGACCGATTGCGGTTCCTATGTCTATAGCCAAAGCCCGGAATGGCGCAACCGGATGCGTTCGACCGCCAGTCACAATACTCTGATGGTGGATGGTATTGAGCAGAATCACTTTAATTCGTCGCAATTGTTCGAAATTGATTCGCGCGTGCGCCCGGAGGTGAAGCACTGGAGTTCAGACGCTGAGCGGGACCTCTTGGATGCGTCATACACGCTCGCCTTAGCGGATGGGTCGCGCGTGACTCACGAGCGGCGCTTCGTGTTTCTCAAAAACCGCGGCGTCTGGGTTATCCGGGACCAGGTCTTTGGTGTCGGTCTGCATACGGTTGACACGCGCTTCCATTTTGCGGAGGGGATCGAGATTGCTGCAGCCGGTCGCGGCATCTACCGGACTCTCTGCACGCCCGGCCCCAACCTGTTCTTGACTGCACTTGGCGACGAACCCTTGTCGGCCCTCATCGAATCCGGATCGGTTTCAAGAACGTACGCCGCCAAAACCGAAATCCGGGTGCTTCACTTTGCGGGTTCGACTCAACTCCCGTGCGAGCGGCTGTACCTCCTGGCGCCCACCCTGAGCGACGCCGGCTGCGAAGAGTGGCCCTTGAACGAGTTGGAAGGCCTTCGCCGATTGGCCACCCAAGTGGTTCTGCAACCATCGTGAGGCACAGGCTTCTGGCTTTCGCCAGATTCGCCGTGGTGTCCTGATTCTACTCAGGGTTGTCTGAGAATCGACGGCGATCGGAGCCGGTGTTTTTCTTGACGGGACGGGGGCTTGCAGGGAACAGCGCGAATCATCTGATAATGTGCCGGTTCCATGTTTCGCCGGAGATCAAAGGGATGCTCGAACGCTGGCATGATTCCTGATCAAGCTCTGCTGATGAAAACAACTGTCTTAAACAGCCTGTTGGCTTTGTTGCTCGCAGCATCCACTGCGACCGTGTCGGCTGCGGTCCCTCCGCCGCCCACAGGACTTCGGGTTGTCCCTAATTTCTGGACGCTTCCTTCGGACCGGGGCGTTCCCTGGGCGCCGGGAATACCCGGAGGAATCCCGAACTACCCGAACTCGGTCAATGTAAAGGATGCACCCTACAATGCAGTGGGTGACGGAGTCGCGGACGACTATTCCGCGATCATGAACGCCATCGCTCATTGCCCCAATGGCGGCGCTGTCTATTTCCCGACCGGCAGCTATAAATTCTCCCAACAGATTCAGATCGATGGCCAGAGTATTGTTCTGCGCGGCGACGGGTACCCGGCCACCAAGCTCATTTGTACTGCCACATCTGGAATCGGAGGTATTTTCGTCCGCGGATCCACCACGACGACCACCAATCAGGTTGTAGCCGGCTACGGCAAAGGTTCCACGCTGATCACCGTAAACAGTTCCGCTGGTTTCCGCGCCGGCGACTACATTAAGATTGTGCAGAATATGGATACCAACGTGCTGCTGGGGAACATTCCGGGCGGCGGAACAAAAGAGTTGTATCAAGCCCAACTCATGCAGATCACAAACATTTCAGGGAACAATATTTCTCTCTCTCGTCCGATTTACTACGACGGTTACAAACCCAGCCTGAATTTGATTATAAAGAAGTGGAATGCGATTTCCAACTGCGGTGTCGAAAACCTTAAGTTCGAGATGCAAGGATCGGTTGATGCAAATCTGTATTTTCTGCTGGCTGCGCACTGCTGGGTGAAGGGGGTAGAGGGAACGAACTGTAATTGGTATCACGTTCTTTTGGTTGCGAGGTTCGCAGCAATTATTTCCACCATTCTCTGACTTATGGGCAAGGAGGCTATGGCGTCGATGTGTTGGAAAGAGCGTCGGACAACTTGATCGAAGACAATGTTTTTTACTACTTGCGCCATGCCATGATTTGCCAGAACGGAGCAAACGGGAACGTGTTTGGATACAGTTACTCACACCGACTATTTGACATGTATTACCGTGATACGGATTTTCTGCTGCTGGATATGGAATTTCACGGCGGGCATCCCTACATGAATCTGGTCGAGGGAAATGTATTGGCCCACATGGGCGGCGATGACTACTGGGGTTCAAGCAGGCACAACACTTTTTTCCGCAATATCGTGGAGCGCTACAGCACAGGAGTAAACAAAAAAATCGTGTTCAACGTGAATGCGGTTCAGATCGATCGACTTATTTATTACTACAACGTTGTGGGGAACGTTCTGTGCCGCCCGGGAGATACCGGATGGGTCTGGAAGCTGGGGGTGGATTCGAACGATGACCAAAGCGTTGCGGTAAAATACCAGAAGGTCCTCGACACTCTGCTTCGACACGGCAACTTCGATTATCCTTCAGGAACAACTCAGTGGGACTCCACGATCGCCAACCAAAATCTGCCACCGTCCCTTTACTTGAAACAAAAGCCGGCGTTCTTTGGTACCCTGGCGTGGCCTGCTTTCGGACCCGGAGCGGATTTGTATCATGCTCTTGTCAGCGACTTGCCGGCAAAACTCAGATACTGGAACCAGCTTAACACGGATGAACCGGCAAGTTCCCGGTGACCACAATGAGTTTTGGTTTCCTTGCATTTCTGCACGAGGAGCAATTCTGCTTCGACGATTGACGGCGCGAATGTCTGCTCGAGTTCCAGTGCGGTGATCGAAGATTGGAGCATCCCGCCCGTCACCACCGCCAACTTGCCGACTCGCCAAGGGTCGGAGCGGCTGGCCCGCGCAGGTGAATCTGGCTTCCCGTTGTTGACTTAGCGATTGGCGTGCTTGTTGACACCCCCGGCCACGTGGGCTTTTATCGCCTCGTCGGGCGCGCCATCCTCCCCGGTTCAATGCTCCGCGAAGGGTTTTTATCGGGGGCACGCGACCTAAGAGGGAATTAACTTTTGCGATGATGTCATCAGCGTGAAAAACAGTGTTCCCTGAAAACAGAGTCCTCCGGGACATTGTCCGCGCGGAGCGCGAAAGGGATTTCGGTCATTCTGAAGACCGGTAACGCAATGTTGTTCAACTCCATCCATTTTGTGTTTTTCTTCGCCATCGTGACGATGGCGTATTTCGGACTGCCGCACCGATTCCGCTGGGCGATGCTGCTCGCGGCGAGCTGCTATTTCTACATGGCGTTCGTTCCGGTCTATATTCTCATCCTGGCGTTTACCATCGTCATCGATTACATCGCCGGCATCTACATTGAAGGGAGTATGGGTGTGCGACGGAAGATGTTCCTGGTGAGCAGCATCATTGCAAACTGTGGTGTGCTGGCATTCTTCAAGTATTACAACTTCGTTAACGACAGCCTGCTGCGCGCCTTTAACATTCTGGGCGCATCGTATCCGTTGCCCTTCCTGAACATCATCCTGCCGATCGGACTCTCGTTCCATACGTTTCAAGCCATGAGCTATACCATCGAGGTGTACCGCGGGAGCCAACCGGCGGAGCGGCATTTCGGGGTTTACGCCCTGTATGTAATGTACTACCCGCAGCTTGTGGCCGGACCGATCGAGCGGCCGAACAATCTGCTGCATCAGTTCCACACTCCGCAAACCTTCGAGTACAATCGGGTTACGGACGGGCTGAAGCTGATGCTATGGGGTTTCTTTCAAAAGGTGGTCGTGGCCGACCGGCTCGCGCCGTTTGTGAATCAGGCGTACAATCAGCCTTCCGCATATCAAGGGCCCGCATTTGTCGTGGCCACGGTGTTCTTCGCGTTCCAGATTTACGCAGATTTCGCCGGGTATTCGGACATTGCCATCGGCGCGTCACAGGTGATGGGCATCAAGCTGATGAAGAACTTCAACCGGCCTTACTTCTCGAAAAGCATCGCAGAGTTCTGGAAACGGTGGCACATTTCGCTCTCCACGTGGTTTCGCGACTACTTGTACATCCCGCTCGGCGGAAACCGGGCTGCCACATGGCGCTGGCTGTTCAACCTTTTCTTCACCTTTCTTGTCAGTGGATTGTGGCACGGCGCCAAGTGGACATTCGTGATTTGGGGGGCGCTGAACGGACTGTATCTCATCGGGGAGATCGCGGCTGAGAAAGTTTCGAATCGATTTGGCCCCGGCTCCTGGATGCAGCGGGGATGCAAATGGCTCAGTCCGCTGCGGGTGCCATTTACTTTCGCCCTCATCTGTTTCGCCTGGGTGTTCTTTCGTGCCAACAGCAGCGCCGACGCCTTTCGGATCGTGAGCCAATTGGGAAGCGGTTGGGGAGAATTAGTGGTCCACCTGGCGGACCGGGATTACCTCAAGGCCAACCTGCTGCTCGGCCACGACAAGGCTGAGTTCCTGGGCGCGCTGGCGGCCATCGCGGTCCTGCTTACGGTCCACGTCATTCAAGAACGAGGCCCGCTGTGCAAACGGATCTCGGCCTGGCCGCTGCCGCTTCGTTGGTCCATTTACTATGCTGCGGTGGTGGTCGTCCTCTTTTTCGGCGCTTTCAATACTTCGCAGCAGTTCATCTACTTTCAGTTCTAGGACATGCCGAAAGAACTCGTTGTCGAGCCGGCGCGGCAGGAGCGCGGCCGGGAGTCTGCCCCAGGCGGCGACCTAAGGAAATTCCTGAAACGGCTCAGCATCTTTGTTGCGCCTTTCCTGGTTTATGCAGTGGTGATTGTGCTGGTCGATCCTTACAACCTTTTTAACGTTTCTCCTCTGATTCCAGACCAGGTGAAGAAGCCGATATCGAACCTCAACTACCCATTATGGAAGATGAGCGAGTTCCGGCGCCGGCCCATGCCCAACGTGTTGCTGGGCGATTCACGCATGGGCGCAATCCGGGCGGAGAGGGTCAGCCAGGTCGCCGGAGAAGACTACTACAATTTCGCGTACGGTGGCGCTACCTTGCAGGAAATCGTCCATACGTTTTGGTTTGCGGATTCTTTAACCAGGCTTCGAAACGTGTACATAGGAATCAACTTCAATCTGTACAACGCTCTCGAACGAGGCGACCGTACCGAGGACTACAGCAGTATCGCACGAAACCCCCTTCGTTACTTTGTGCATCCGAGCGTTCTGGAGGCGACCTGGTACGACATCGGCGCGGTATTGGGCGCGAACGTGAAAATCGGCGTTCCCAATATGACTCGCGACCGCTTTTGGAGACATCAGCTGGAGGTCACGGCCCGGCAAATGTATCGGAGATACGAGTATCCCGAAAAGGACTGGAGGGAGTTGGGCCGCATCGCGGATCATTGTCGCTCCCAGGGAATCCGTGTGGCCTTCATTATATTCCCCACCCACACCGATTTGCAGGCGCGCGTCGCGGATTTCGGGCTGCAGGCCGAGCAAGAACACTTCCGGCGAGATCTGACAAACCTGGCGCCGACGTTCGACTATGATTTTCCGAACCACGTCACTCAGAACCAGGAAAACTTCAAGGATCCGTTCCATTTCCGGGAGGAGATCATGGAATTGCTTGTGCAGGACGTGTGGGGGGGGAAATGCGTCTTGCCAAGGCGGAGGCCGGATGACGAGCACGCGATCGTTTCCGGAGAGTCGGCTGTGCCCCGGTCGTCCGCTCCTGAACAAGTCAGCGGTAAATCGCCGG
>QHPW01000189.1:12018-12681 GCA_003219675.1 Verrucomicrobiota bacterium | reverse complement strand
CTGTTTCTGGATGAGATCGGAGAAATTGATGCGACCATCCAAATCAAATTGTTACGCTTCCTCGGCGAACGAACCTTCGAGCGCGTCGGCTCCGGCAAGACTTTGACTGCGGACGTGCGGCTCGTCGCCGCAACCAACCGACAACTGGAAGAACTGGTCAAGGCCGGCGGGTTTCGTGAAGACCTTTACTTCCGCCTCAAGGTGGTGGAAGTCTGGCTGCCGCCGCTGCGCGAGCGGACGGGGGACATTCCGCTCCTGGCGCAGAGTTTTTTGCGCGAGTTCGCCCGGGAAAACGGGAAAAAAGTGAACGATTTTACTGCCGAAGCACTCGAAGCGTTGGTGAAATACCGTTGGCCGGGCAATGTGCGCGAGTTACGCACGGCGATCGAACACGCCGTGGTGCTGTGCCGGGGTGAGAGAATCACTCTGCGGGATCTGCCGGCGACGCTGCGGGGCAGCGGCGCCCAGGCCGCGGCGGACGCGAACCCGTTGCTGGCGGAGAACAATCTGACGGTCCAGGAGGCCGAGAAACAGCTCATCATCCGGGCATTGAAGGAGTCGAATGGCAACCGGACTTTGGCGGCCAGCAAGATCGGGATCAGCCGCCGGACCCTGCACCGCAAACTTCACACTTATCATCTGGAGGGATTTTGAGCGGCGGCT
>QHPW01000189.1:8899-11981 GCA_003219675.1 Verrucomicrobiota bacterium | reverse complement strand
CATGATTCGATTACAGGAATGGATTCACAAATTTGAAGTCGGCGAAGGGACCCGCACAGTGCGGTTCGTCCTGGCCATTCTTGCGCTGCTGGCGCTCGCCGCCGTTTACGACCTGCGCGAATATCGAAACTTTTCCACGGCGGAGGCCATGGACGCGGCGCAGTTGGCCCGCAACATCGCCGAAGGCCAGGGTTACACCACGTTGTTTGTCCGTCCGCTGAGTCTGAGTTTGGTTGAACAACATCAGATCAGGCGGCACCAGCGCACCAACGACTTTGCGCTCCTGAAATCAGGGCATCCCGATCTGGCCAATCCACCGCTGTATCCCGTGATTCTGGCGGCGTTGATGAGGGCGCTGCCGTTCGATTACCAGATCACCGAGCAAAATATTACGCACGGCAGCGTGTTATTCCGGTACCAACCGGAAATGCTGATTTGTTTCTTCAACCAGGCCCTGTTCCTGGCCGTGATCTTTCAGGTGTTTCTGCTGGCCCGACGTCTGTTCGATGCCTCGGTGGCCTGGATATCCGCCCTGGTGCTTGCCGGTTCGGATCTGTTCTGGCGGTTCAGTGTCTCGGGACTTTCTACCCTGCTGACGGTGGTGATTTTCCTTGGGTTGATCTGGTGCCTGGTCTCCATGGAGCGGGCGGGTCGGGAATCGCAGCGCGGCGGAGCGTGGTTTGCCGCGATGGCCTGGCTGGCGGGCGCGTTGGTCGGTTTGGTTGCGTTGACGCGATATTCATTCGCGTGGTTGATCCTGCCGGTGCTGGCGTTCTTCGCCATGCACTTTGGAAAACGCCGGATCGTGCTGTGCCCGGTCGCCCTGCTCGCCCTGGTTGTGGTGCTGGCCCCCTGGCTGGCGCGCAACTATTATTGGTCGGAGACCTTCTTTGGCACTTGCGGATACGCCGTCATGCAGGACACGCCAACCTTTCCAGCCGATCAGTTGGAACGTTCGCTAAAACCGGGTGTCGTCGATTTCACCCTGGGTGACTATGGTCGCAAGCTGGTGGTCAATGTCAGTGGAATTATCCAGAACGAATTGCCGAAACTCGGAGGATCCTGGGTCACCTCGTTTTTTCTGGTCGGATTGCTGGTGCCGTTCGTCAGTACGGCGCTGGGGCGGCTGAGAATTTTTCTGCTGCTGTCCCTGGCCGTATTGACGGTGGTGCAGGCACTCGGCCGCACGCACCTGTCGGCCGACTCGCCGGAAATCAACTCGGAAAATCAGCTGATCCTGTTGACGCCGCTGATATTCATTTACGGCGCCGGGATGTATTCGCTGTTGTTGGATCAGTTAAACCTGCCGTTCCCGCAGTTACGGCATCTGGCGACGGGAGCCTTTGTTGGGGTGGCCTGCGCGCCGTTGATTTTCACGTTGCTGCCGCCGCAGGAATATCCCCTGGCTTATCCTCCGTATTATCCGCCGTGGATTCAACAATTCGGGCGTTGGATGGACGAAAAGGAATTGGTGATGAGCGACATGCCGTGGGCCATGGCCTGGTACGGCAAACGACAGAGTGTATGGACGACGTTGAACGTGCAGGACCGAAAAGGGCGGAACGATTTTTTCGCCGTCAACGACCTGCAGAAACCCATTCACGGGCTTTACTTGACCACGCTGACCATGGATGCCCGGTTCTACTCCCAGATGCTCCGGGGACAGGACTGGGCCTGGGGAAAGTTCGTGATGGACAGCCTGGTCACGACCAATGGCCTGCCCGTGGGATTTCCTCTGAAATACTCCCCGACCGGACCTTTCGTCAGTAACGGCCACCTGTTTCTGACCGACTGGCCGCGATGGAAAGGTCATTCGGAGCGAACGAGATGAAATTGTTTATTTCAGAGAGATTTATGTTTGACAACGGGAGGGGCAAAACGTAAAAGAAGGCCACTTTTCAATACAAGCTGTTCTTGGGCGAAACTTGTGTAAACACAGGAAAGTCAATTTATGAAAAAAATCATCGCTTCCGCCAGTCTAGCCGCGCTTGGTGCCACCGGTCTGCAGGCTGCCTACGCTCCGGGCCTGTCTCCGATGGAAAAGTCCAAGCCTTGGACCATTTCAGCGTTGGTGCGCGGCTTCTACGATGATAACCCGACGGATTCCCCCAGAACCCAGAAGCAGGACACCTGGGGTCTTGAACTCAGTCCTTCTCTGGCGGTCAATCTCGCCCTGGACCAGACCTTGATAGGTTTTAATTACGTTTATGACCTGCGCTTTTACGAGGCCCGCCCGAAAAACGACGCGGACCACATGCACCAGTTTACGCTGAAAGTGGATCATGCCATTAACGAGCGCTATAAAGTGGGATTGAACAACTCGTTCAACTATGCCCAGGAACCCGAGTTGACCAGCGTTGCCGCCACGACGCTGCGTACCCAGCAACCTTATCTCCACAACAACGCTCGCCTCGCCTTCAACGCTGAATTGACGCCGATCATCGGCCTGGAGGCTGCCTATCAGAACAATTTCTGGGATTTCGATCAACGCGGTCCCGGCAGCCTCTCGGCACTTCTGGATCGTGTCGAGCACCTGGGTTCAGTCGTGGCGCGCTGGCAGGCGATGCCGGCCACGGTGGGGCTTTTGGGTTACAGATATGAAATTGTGGATCATACCAGCAGCGATTCCACCGCCCAGAACGATCCCGTCTTGTCGCCAATAACCGACCCGGCCCGTCGAGATACCACCTCGCATTACGTGTACGTGGGAGCAGATCAGAGCTTCAATCCGCAGTTGACCGCGCATGTGGAGGTCGGAGCCCAGTTTACAGATTATCCCAATCGCCTGACCGTCGATCCTGACAGCACGGTGAGCCCCTATATCGACGCCAACGCAACCTGGACCTACAATCCCGGCAGCTACGTGCGGTTCGGAGTCGTTCATAAACGGAACGCCACGGATGTCGCTTTCCAGCCGGTCTCCACGGCACCGACCCTCGACCAGGAAAGCACCGGGGTTTATGGCACGTTGAATCATCGAATCACGCCCAAAGTGACCGGCAGTGTGATCGGCCAGTTCCAGCACTCGACCTTCAAAGGCGGGTTGGATGATGGAAAGGTTGAGTTGCTCGGCACATTGGGG
>QHPW01000189.1:0-8870 GCA_003219675.1 Verrucomicrobiota bacterium | reverse complement strand
GACGCAGGTTATAACTATGATCGGCTTGATTCGGAAATCGGCCGAAGCTATACGCGGAACCGAATTTACTTCGGCTTGAGAGCCACATATTGAGCGCATCAGGATTTACTGGAAAGGACATCACGGGAGGCTGGAAGCGAAAACTCTGGCCTCTTTTTTTTTGACCCATGGAAGCACCTAAAACAAATTCCAATCCGGTGGAGACCAAACTCCACTTTCTCGATTACTGGCGCATCATTCGAATCCGTAAGACGGTCATTCTGGCCGTGTTCCTTCTGGTGGTGTTGACCACCACCGCGGTGACGTTCATCTTGCCGGAGTCCTGGTCCAGCATGGTCCGCATTGCGGTGGAGAAAGACATCTCCGACATCAGCCCCTTGGGGATCACACAGAACTCCACCCAGTACGATCCCTTTTTTCTGCAAACCGAGTTTGAGAAAATCCGGTCGCAAAAGGTGCTCTACAAAGTGATCGACAACCTGAAGTTGAATGAAAGATGGGGCGAACGTTACAACAACGGTGTCGCGCTCAGCAAGGCGGAAACCTTCGACGTTTTGAAGGGAAAAATTGATGTGCGCCAGACCCGCAACACCAGTTTGATTGAGATCCGCGTCTATAGCGATGCCAAGGACAAACCGGCGCAGGAAGCCGCGGAGATTGCCAATCAAATAGCGACCGTTTATCGGGACACCCAGTTGGGGTTAAAGCAGGAGATGTCCCAGAAGGGCATCGAGGTGTTGCGGAAGGAATTGAGCCAAAACGATGAGAAGATCAAGGAAGCCGAGGCGAAAGTCGATGAGTTGCGCAAGGAATACAGTATTTCCGACATTTCTGCCGAAGGACCCTATGCCATTTCCACGCTGGAGCCGCAAACGGTTCGCAGCCTGGAGGAACAACGCATCCGGGCCGAGGCGGAATTTAGCGGCCTGGCCGGGATGCTGAACGGGCTCCTCCAGCTGAGAGCAGACAAAGGCGACGCCGAGTTGAGAAAATCCATCCTGACGGCAATGAACGATGAGTTGCTTTCAAAACTCATGATGGACCTCGCCACCACCGAGGCCAACCTGGCCAAGCTGAAGGAGACCCTGGGCCCTCAACACCCCGACTTCAAGGGCGTTGCCGCAATGCAGGCGCACCTCGATGAGGAGATCAACCGGCGGATTAATGGCATCCTTGGTGGATTGAAGGTGCGGGTGGACGCTTTCAAGGCGAATCTGGACACCCTGGCAAAGTCGGTGGACGACGCCCGGAAAAAGGACGCCGACATGACCGAGAAATACCGCCCTTATTTCGAGGCAAAACGCAGGCTGGACAATCTGCAGAAGCTTCGCGACGCGGTGCATCTGCGCGTCTTGCAGGAGACCGTGGACGCGGCGTTGCCGAAAACTTCCATCGTCGAAATCACCGACCACGCAGAGCCGGGTCGGAAACCGGTCAGCCCCGATTTCAAATTGAACATCATCCTTGGGATCCTCGTGGGATTGATTGTAGGCGTCGGCCTGGCGTTTTTCATCGAGTATCTCGACACCAGCGTCAAGACGATTGATGATGTCGAACGCGCGTTGCAGGCGCCGGTGCTGGGCGTTATTCCACAGAACGTCGGCTCGCTTATCCAGGAGGGGCCGGAGAGTCCGCACGCGGAAGCTTATCGCGTGTTACGCACCAACGTCTTGTTTTCGCGCAAGCGGGAGGATGCCAACAGTATTACCGTCGTCAGCGGCGGCGCCGGCGAAGGAAAGTCAACCACGATATTCAACCTGGGGGTCGTCTTTGCTCAAAACGGCCAACGTGTCCTGCTGGTGGACTCCGACCTGCGCCGGCCCAGTCTGCACAAGCTGTTGAACGTCTCCAATGCGGTCGGGCTCACCAACTATCTGTTGCGGCAAAACACGCTCGAACAGGTGATCCAAACCACCAGCATTCCCACCCTGGACTTCCTGCCCAGCGGCAAATTGCCGAGCAGCTCGTTGGGAATTCTGAATTCGGTGCAGATGAAGGATTTTATCAAAGAAGCCAAGAAGCGTTATGACTTCGTCTTCTTTGATTCGCCCCCGATCATGGGGGTGAGCGATGCCTCCATTCTCGCGAGCGAAGTGGACCTGGCGCTGTTGGTCATCCAGTACCGCAAGTATCCGCAGGCGATGACACTGCGGGCCAAGCAAATGGTTGAAAAGGTGGGCGGCACCATGTTGGGCGTCGTGCTGAACAACATCAATATTTCGCAGGATTCGTATTATTACTACTACAGCGGTTACTACTACGACTATTACTCCAAGCGCGAGGAGGAGCCTTCGAAGAACAACGGCGAGAAGAAAAAGCCCGCGGGTGAGCGCGCCCAGCTTGACCTCAAGCAAAAATATTGATTTGTCGTTCACGGCCGCTCTGTTAAGCATTTCCCGAGATGAATTCGTCTCTTAAGTTCGTCCCGCACTGTTTCCTTTCGATGCTCGCATCCCTCGCGGTCGCTTTGCTGACTGGATGTCGCACCCCGCAATATAGCTTCCCCGATGCGGAGTCCACCAACTCCGCGCCGGCCTCCCCGGTGTCGGCGTCTGGCGGCCAGACGAATTCTGCTTCTCAGGCAGGGCTGGGCCCTGAACTGCTTCGTTCGGGCGACAGGATTACAATCATCTTTTCCGGAACCACTCCCCTGGATAAGCATGAAGAGCAGATTCGCGAAGACGGCCATGTCTATCCACCTTTGCTGGGTCGCGCGATCCTGGCCGCGGGAAAAACAATCGGCCAGCTGCAGGATGAACTCCAAGCCCTCTATGTTCCCGCCTATTTCAAAGCGGCGACCATCACGGTAAAAAGACAGGAGAGTTATTTCTTTGTTCGAGGCGAGGTCAAAAAGCCGGGTCAAATACCGTATCTGTCAAAGATGACAGCCACCAGCGCCATCGCCGCCGCCGGAGATTTCACCGAGTTTGCCAGCCGCAGGAACGTGGAGATTATTCGGATCAATGGCCGCAAGGAGAAGGTGAACTGTGACAAGGCCATAAAGAATCCGAAACTGGACAGACCCATTTACCCCGGTGACCAGATTATCGTTCACCAACGGTGGTTCTGATGATCCAGTTCAGCATTCTCTCCGGAAAGCAGGCGGGCGCTGTCACAGCCGCCCGCCGGTTCCCTTTCTTCATCGGGCGCAACGACTCCGCAAACCTTCGACTTGAAGAGCCGGGCGTTTGGGACCGGCATTTGGAACTGGATTTGCAGATGCCCGTGGGCTTCGTCTTGAAGGTTCATCCTCACGCCAAAGCCACGGTCAACGATCAGCCGGTTCAACAAGCCCTTTTGCGCAACGGAGATCTGATCGGGATCGGCGCGGCCAGGATTCGTTTCGGGCTGAGCGAGACCCGCCAATGGGATCTGCGCACGCGCGAATTCCTTACCTGGGCCGCCTTCGCGGCGTTAGGCGCCGGACAGGGCGCGCTGATCTACCGACTGCTTCCTTGATCGGATGCCCGGCGCGGCGGCGCCCGGAGTGCGGATCTTCCTGACACTGCCCTCGGAGCGCCGGTCTCCGACCCGGCAGGTATTCAAAAGCACCCCGAAACGCGCCGGATCGGAGATCGGCGCTCCGCGGTGCCAGTCGAGTCGGGGGCAGTGTCAAAATGCGGCGGCGCCTGCGTCGATCCTGAAAGAAGCCTTGACCCCTCCTGAATTCAGGCTAAATGAATGGCGTCCCATTCAACAAAGTCAGTGTTGAGCGCGTGAAGATAATCCGGCCAATCCTTGAGTTTATGAAAAACAAATCCCTTCGCAGTTCCATCGCCTGTTTCTCGAGCCTGATCTGCGCCTTCGCCATTTCGGCGCAGGCGGCGATGCCTGGAAAACTTCTCGTCGTGACCGTGACCAAGGGCTTTCGCCACAGCTCCATTCCCACCGCCGAAAAAGTCCTTGGCGAACTCGGACAAAAAAGCGGAGCGTTCACCGTGGACTACGTCCGCAACGACCAGGAGATGGCCGAAAAAATGACCCTGGCGGCGCTCAGACAATACGACGGTGTCATTTTCGCCAATACCACCGGTGATCTGCCGCTGCCGGACAGGCAGGGGTTCATCGACTGGGTCAAATCAGGCAAGGCATTCGTCGCCATGCACTCGGGCAGCGACACGTTTCACGGGTTCCCGCCCTACATTGAAATGCTCGGCGGCGAGTTTCAAACCCATCATGCCCAGGTCGCGGTGGAGTGCATCAACCAGGACACGAAGCACCCGGCGACCCGCCACCTCGATGCGACGTTCAGGGTCTTCGACGAGATTTACATTCAAAAAAATTTCCATCGCGAGCAGGTGCACGGGCTCCTGGCGCTCAACGCGCACCCAAACGATAAGACACCCGGCGATTATCCGATTGCCTGGTGCAAAATGTTCGGAAAAGGCCGCGTCTTTTACACCTCGCTGGGTCATCGCGAAGATGTTTGGGATCCGGATTGGACGGACAAAAACGGCAAGCGCGAGAATTCCCGCGAGGTCAGCCAGGCCTACCAGAAGCACATCCTTGGCGGCATCCAATGGGCCCTGGGCCTGGAAAAGGGCGACGCCACGCCGCAGACGAAGTAAACCGCTCCTTTATGAACAAGAACGAAACTGCCGAGCTGAACCGCCGGGATTTTATCGGCTCTTTTGCGACCTTGATGACCATGCTGGGCGGGGTGGAGTTGATGACCCATGCGCCGGTCCAGGCCGCCGACCTCGAAACCCTGGTGCCGTTTCAGATCAAGTGCGGCGTCATCGGCCTGGGCAACTGGGGCCGCGAAATCATCGCGACTTTGTCCCGGCTCAAAACCGCACAACTGGTGGCGGTCTGCGACACTTATTCCGCTTCGTTGAAACGCGCGGCCAACTCGGCGCCCAATGCAAAAGGCGTTGAGGATTACAGGAAAATCCTGGACGACAAGGAGGTTCAGGCCGTCATCATCGCCACGCCGACGCATCAGCATCGTGATATCGCTGTCTCCGCGTTGCACGCGGGCAAACACGTCTATTGCGAAGCGCCGCTGGCCAACACCCTTGAGGATGCCAAAGTGATCGCGCTCGCGGCCAGGGCCGCGCGCAAGCAGGTTTTCCAGGCCGGCCTGCAAACACGCTCGGACCCGCAACGCCGTTTCCTCCTGGATTTCATCCGCGCCGGAGCCTCGGGCAAAGCCGTCAAAGCCCACGCTCAATGGCACAAAAAGCAGAGCTGGCGCATGACTTCCCCCAACCCGGATCGCGAGCGCGAACTGAACTGGCGCCTGAACAAAGCGACTTCGCTGGGACTGGTGGGTGAAATCGGCATCCACCAGATTGACGCGATGTCGTGGTTTTTGAGCGCGCGCCCCGCTTCCGTGACCGGCTTCGGTTCGGTCATGCATTGGAAGGATGGCCGTGACGTGCCCGACACGGTCGAAGCCATCTTTGAATATCCTGGCGGCGCCCATTTGAACTACGAGTGCACGCTGGCAAACTCGTTCGATGCCGATTATGAAATGCTTTACGGCAGCGATGCCGCCATCATGATGCGCGGCAACAAGGCCTGGATGTTCAAGGAGGTGGACTCGCCGTTGCTCGGCTGGGAGGTTTACGCGCGCAAAGACCAGTTCTACAAGGAAACCGGCATCGCGCTGATTGCAAACGCGACCAAGCTGGCGAACCTGACGGAAAAGGCGACTGAGGAAGCGGCCTACACCACCAAGCCGCTTTATTTCGCACTGGAAACGTTCCTCACCAATGTCAACACCGTCAGCCCCGCGGTGGAAGATTTCTCGGCAACGTTCGATGCCAGCGACAAGGCGGCTTTGGAAAAGTATGTTTCGGAGATCAAGCTGCTGCCGGCGGCAACTTGTCAGGAAGGCTTTGAGGCCACTGTCCTGGCGATCAAGGCGAACGAAGCTGTTGTCGCCAGAAACAAGGTGGCGTTGCCAAAGGAATGGTTTGAATTGGCCTGAACATGCTTGAGTCGAATGACCGCGCGATTGCGCGCGGCAAATGCAAATCCGGAGAAATACCTCATGAACCCCCCCCGTTTTCTTTACGTTGCAACACTCGCCTTGCTTCCGTTGCTGCCCTTTTCCTTGCGCGCCGCCCAGGACTGGGTCCGTTACAACGCCGTTCCCAACAGCAGCAAGGTCAGAGTGGACGGCACTTCCACGATTCACGACTGGTCGGTCGAAAGTACCGCGCTCGGTGGATACGTCGAGTTCGATCCGGCGTTCGACCTGAACAAACCGGCGTTGGGCAAGGTCAGCGCGCACTGCGACGTGAGAATCTTCGTCCGTCAGTTGAAGAGCGGCAAGACCGACATGGACAACGTCATGTACGACTCGATGAAAGAAAAGGACCACCGGCGAATCGATTACCGCCTCAGCGAGATGACCCTCAAAGAAGCGCCTAGATCGCCTGACGCTCCGTTCCTCTTCGACACCAAAGGCGAATTGGTGGTTGCGGGTGTGACCAACAAGATTCAAATGCCCGTGTCCCTGTTCCGCATTGGCGCCGATAAACTGAAATTCACCGGCTCGACCTCGGTAAAGATGACCAGTTTCGGTATCACCCCGCCGACGAAGCTGGCGGTGTTTTCGACCGGCGACGACGTCAAGCTCACCTTCGAGTGGTTGACGGCGAAGAAAGAGCAAAAGTAGGGCGGGCGTCCCGCCTGCCTCAATCGCCGGAACAGGATCGCTCTGAGGTTGGTTCTTCGCTGTTTTCGGTGGAATGGTGGAATAGCGCGGCGGGACACAAGTTCAAAGCTCCAAGTAAGTTCCAAGCATCAAATATCCAATCTCTGCGCTCTTCGCGTCCCGGCGGTTTCTTTTTTCACCGCGGAGGCGCGAAGAGCGCAGAGAGGATTTCGTTACTTTTCCCCTTGCGCCATGCCGGGCGGCGGCAAACGGCTTCTGGCCTCCAAAAACGTTTTCAGCTCCGCGGCCGCTTTGCCGCCGAAGCCCGGCACTTTCGCGATTTCCTCCACGCGCGCCAGCCGCAGCCGGTGCACCGAACCGAATTTCTTGAGTAACGCCGCTTTGCGTTGCTCGCCGATGCCGGGGAATTCGTCGAGAATGCTCTCCGAAATCTTCTTCAAGCGCAGTTGAGCGTTGTAGGTATTGGCGAAACGATGCGATTCATCCCGCACACGCTGCAGCAGTTTCAACGCTCCGGAATCACGGCTTAATCGCAGCGGTGCGCTCTCGCCCGGCTGATAGATCTCTTCAAATTCCTTGGCCAACCCGATGATTCGAATGTGGCTCAGGCCGAGTTTCTCCAGTTCGGCGCAAGCCGCATTGAGCTGTCCCTTGCCGCCGTCGATCAAAATCAGATCGGGAACATTCGACCACTTGCCGCCTTGTCCGCTCGCGGTCTCTGTTTTCAGCCGCGTGTACCGCCGGCGAACGGTTTCCGCCATGCAGGCGAAATCGTCCTGGCCCTCGACGGTCTTCATTTTGAATCGGCGATAATTCGCGCGGTCGGGCCGGCCATTTTTGAAACTGACCATGGACGCCACTGCGAACGTGTCGCTGATGTTTGAGATGTCAAACCCCTCGATGCGCTGCGGCGGCGCGGGCAGCTTCAATGGCTTCGCGAGATCAGCCAGATCGCGGTCCGGGTCAAGCGCCACCGGTAACGTATAAGGCAGTCGCTCGAACTTTTCCGTTTTCTGCGTCGTGCGCTTCAGATCGAACAGCATGTCCCGCAACTGCGCCGCCTTCTCGAAGTCCTGCGCGCCGGCCGCCTTTTTCATCTCGGCTTCGAGCTGTTCCTTCATCTCCCGAGACTGGCCGTCAAGGAAATCGCACGCGGCCAGCACCTGCATCCGATATTGCTCGCG
The DNA here is from genome assembly GCA_003219675.1 of Verrucomicrobiota bacterium. Taxonomy (GTDB): domain Bacteria; phylum Verrucomicrobiota; class Verrucomicrobiia; order Limisphaerales; family AV2; genus AV2. Next base: position 1,058 of record QHPW01000189.1, on the reverse strand, counting down.
CGTCACGTTGCCGATGCACGGCGCGGTGCACACCTTCAGATGCGCGTAGAGACAATGCTTGTAATCCGTCTCGGTCGGCGTCAGCGGACGGCAGCCGCGCAGGTTGAATCTGTGCCGGACCAGGTTCAGCGTGCGCCGCAGCGCGCCCGAGCCGGCGAACGGACCAAAGTAACGCGCGCCGTCGTCCGTCTTGAGGCGCGTCAGCGTGAAGCGCGGAATCGGATCGTTGAGGTTCACCTTGAGCAGCAGAAACCGTTTGTCGTCGCGGAAACTGACGTTGTACCGCGGTTGAAATTCCTTGATCAACTTGCCTTCGAGCAACACCGCCTCCGGTTCGCTGCGGACGATGTGCACGTCGAAATCGTGAATCGCCTCGACCAGCGCGTTGAACTTCAGGTCCCAGCCCATCCGCCGCGACGGATGAAAGTACTGGCTCACGCGCTTGCGCAAATCGCGCGCTTTGCCGATGTAAATGACCGTCCCGAACCGGTCCTTCATCAGGTAAACGCCCGGCTTGTGCGGCAACTGGCTCAGCTTGCTGCGGATCTGTTCCGTGACGGCCATAAGTTGCTCACCAAGCAATGTAGCCGCAGGCTTTAGCCTGCGTCCGTGCGTCAATCAAACAAAGCACGGCCCTGCTCGTAAAAATACGCGGCACTTTTTAGCAGGTCGCCGTATTCAGTGCCAAGTCCTGCCACGATTGCCCAAGAACGCCTTTGTGCGGCCAGTCTTCCCACCGCAAACAAAGCCCGCGTCGGACCGGATTCCTCAATACGTAGCGGACGTGCGCCGCATAATCTTCGTTGGCTCGAATGAGGTGATCGTAAAAGTCCTTCTGCCACGCAAATTGCATCCCTTCCTTCCGGAGGCGAAAGCAAGTCTTCTGTTTGAATTCCGCGACCAGACGCAGAAGATCGCTGCCGTGATCGTTGCCAGAGACGATAAGGTGAAGGTGATCCGGCATGAACACGAAGACAGCCGCGTGGCCTCCGTTTCGATGAAACGCTTCTTCCAAGGCTGCTACCGCCACGGTGCGAACCTTGCCATCTTCAAACCAA
>QHPW01000191.1 GCA_003219675.1 Verrucomicrobiota bacterium | reverse complement strand
GAACTTTCTCCCCTTCCTTCAATCCTTTCTTTATTTCGATGAACTCGTCGTTGAATTGGCCGACTTCGACTTCGCGTTTTTCCGGCTTCAGGCCGCGCGCGACGTAACAGACTTGTTTCCCTTCGCTGGGCGCCACCGCCTGAATCGGCACGTAGGTCACGTCGTTGAGATGGTCCACGAGGATCTCCACCTTGGCGCTCATGCCCGGTTTGATCCAGTCGTAGGTGCCGTTGATGGTGATGGTGGTGAGGTAAACCTTGAGGTCGGGGTTCATCCAGCGATTCTGCGAATCGGGCAGCACACCGACCTTGGTGACTTCGCCGTCCAGGATGGTGTCCGGGAAAGCGTCCACGGTAATGCGGACCTTCAGCCCCTTCTTGATTTTCTTGATGTAGCTCTCGTGGATTTTGACTTTCACGGACATTTTGGTCATGTCCGGGATGGTGATGATGGCCTGCCGTTCGCGCACGGTGGCGCCTTCGCGGATGGGCTCCTGGCCGCCGTAGTAAAACATTTCCTCGCCGCCGCCGCCGTACACGACCAATCCGGTTTTCTTTGCCCGCATGACGCATTTTTCGAGCTGATCATTGAAATCGTTGCGCTGGCGAAGCTGGACATTGTACTGGCCTTGAGCGGACTTCAGTTTCGCTTCGGCCTGCGCCAATTTGGAAACGGCGGCCTTCCTTGCCCGATCCAGCTTGCGGGCGGCTTCGACGTATTTGGACAACGACTCCTCGGCTGATTTGCGGAACTCATATTTCAGGAACAAATCACGCGCGGTGTCGGCGGTCTGCACTTTGAGGCGCGCGTTTTCATAGGCGATTTCGTCGCGTTCCAGATCGATCTTGGTGACGAACCCTCTTTCAAAAAGCCGTTTTGTGCCCTCCAAAGTCGACTTGGCCTGGCCGAGTTCCTTTTGCGCCACCTGCAAGTCATCTTCAAACTTGCGGAGCTTCTGCTTCGCCTCCCCATCGCCCAGCACGTCGATCCTCGCGTACTTCGAGAAATCCACCTCGATGGCATGGGGAGGTTCGTTCGTCTGTGAAGCGCGTTCGGCGCCGGCTACCTCCGCCGGCTTATCCCGTCTGGCGGCAGGCGGCGGGGCCGGTTGAGCCGGCGCCGCGGGCTGTCCGGATGCCGCGGGCTTCTCCACGCCACCGCCCAGTTGTTCAACGACCCTGGGCGCGTCGCTGGCCGCAGCTTGCGCGACAACCAGTCCGCCGTTCGGCGGAACCGCCAGCGTCGGTGGCGTGGCGGCGTTGGTGTCCTGCGTGGAACTGGCGGCCTCCGCGGCCAGTTCCTTTTCCAGCCCGATTTGGTCGATGATTTCCTGCGTGATCGAATCGCCGAGAAACTTGTCGAAGTCCATTCGCGCGAATCGGGCCTCACGCTCGGCGGCCTGGACGTCGCTGAGGTTCTGGTTCAACTGGATGTCATAACCCTGCTGGGCGTCGGTCAGGGAAGCGATGGCGGTCTGGTACTGGATTTCCTGCTGGACGATCTGCTTTTGCAGGTCCGAGGAATCCAGTTCCACCAGCACCTTGTTGGTCTTCACGTCTTCCTCGGTGACCTGGTAGCCTTCCTCGACGATTTTCAAAATCTTGGTGCCCTGATAGCCGACGCCTTCGCATTTGATTTCCTGAGATTCGAGCGCCTGGATGCTGCCGCCGTCGAGCACGGAGATATCGAGCGGACCGCGGCGGGCGGCAAAGGTCGCGCCGTTGGCGGCGGATTTGGCTCCGCCTTTGAGCCAGAGCACGCCGAGCGCGAGGATGAGCGCGACCGCGCCGATGCGCCAGCGCGGCTGCCCTCGGATGAATGTTGAGAACCTAGTTTGATTTGGCATTGGCGACCTCCTCCCATTGACCGTTGTCTTTGATGTAAAGAATTCCCAGATTGTTCCAGAATTGCAGCCGGGCGATGGTATGTCCGACCAGCGCCTGGGTGAGCTGGTTCTTCGAACTCACGAGGTCATTTTGCGCGTCCACCTGGTCCTGCGCCTTGGCCCGGCCCAGTTCCGCCAACAGGTTCTGCTCTTCCACCCGCCGTTCGGCGATCTTAACGCCGATTTCACTGATTTCATAATTTCGCTTGGCCTGATCGAGGGCGCGCCAGCCATCGCGCACCTGGAGTTTGATTTCGTCGGCGCGTTGCTCGAAGGCGCGACGAGCCACCTCATACGTGATGAGCGACGCGCGATAGGCGTTGCGTTCGGCCTTGCGTTCGATGGGAAGATTCAGATTCAACCCCGCGCTCCAATGGTAACGGTCGATGTCCGGCACGGCGAACCGCGCAGCCTTTTCCTGTTCGCTGTCGATGCCGGCGGACGCCACCAGGTCCACCTGGGCCCTGAGGGCGTTGGCGGCCACGCCGATTTTGCGTCCGGCGTCCTCGTACTGCTCGCGCACGTTCTGATAATCCAACCGGGTCGCCAGCGCGACCTTGATGGAATCCTCCACCCCGATGTCGGGGTGGACGATTTTCAGTTGTTCGAGGTCCCGATCATCCAGAACGATGTTGGCATCGGTGCTCAGGCCGAGCTGGATCTTGAAATTGTCGAGCGCCTGCTTGTAACCGCGGACCGTGCCGATCCAGGCGCTTTCCGTGGAAAGCTCCTGCTGCTCCAGCCGGCCCAGGTCCGCTTGCGCTACGCGTCCCTCTTTGGCCAGCGCGCGGGTTCGTTCGGCATTTTTGCGCGAGTTTTGCAGGTTCAGATAGCTGTTGCGCACCGCGTCGCGGTTTTGCAAAGCGCCATAATAGGCGGTGGCCACATCGACGCTGAACCGCTTCCGAAAGAGGGTGAAATCGCGCAGCGCGTAAAGCAGGTTGCGCTCGGACTGCGTCAGATTCTCCATCGTCACCTTGTAACCCGCGCCGCGCAGGAGCGGTTGAGCGAGCGTGCCGAGCAAATGCGAGTTCACTCGAGAGCCGGGATCGCCGCTCAGGTAGCGGAAAAAATCTGTCGTGAAGGAGGCGGTCAGCCGTGCCCCGGTGCTCAGGAGAATGTTGCCCAGGCTTTGGCCGTTGGCGCTGACGCTAGGCTTTTCTGCCAGCTTGTCGCTGACCACGGGAAGTTGTCTCTGTCCTGTCGGATCGCTTGGATCGGGAATGGTATCCTCCACCGGGACCGTAGTTACGTTATAGCTGCCCGCGACGCCCGCCGAAAAAATGGGCGCAAACTGATGCCGGGCCAGGGTCAATCCCAGAGCCGCCAGAAACAACTGTTCCTTCTGGTTTTGATAGATTCGGCTGTGGTTGACCGCCATGTTCAGCGCCTGTTCCAGCGAAATGATATTTGCGCCCCGCTCGACCTGGCCCTCCGAACCCAGGAATGGCTCGACATTGCCCGCCACGGGCAGGCCGTCCAACGA
>QHPW01000190.1 GCA_003219675.1 Verrucomicrobiota bacterium | reverse complement strand
AATTCTGGCTCAGAAAAACATCCTCCTTCCCGTCCCCATCATAATCGCCCACGCAAACGGCAAACCCCGGCGCTAACTGCGCCTCATCGGGCAACGGCCTGGCTTCAAAGTGATCGCCCCGGTTCAAAAACTCCATGCTCTGCAGCGTGTTCACTTCCACCACCGCCATCTGCTTGAGTTTCTCTCCGTAAATCTCCTGCAGCCTCGCCTGGCCATAGGCTTGGTAGCTGCCCAATTTCTCCTTCACCCACGGCAGCGCCGCTCCCACCGCCCGCAACCCTCGCTCCGGCACCTCCGCCTTCATCCCCTCATCATAGCTGGCCTCGATCACCTCCACCGTCCCGTTGCCGCTCAGGTCCCCATAGTAAATCTTGCGCGGATGCTCCCGGCTGGTCCGATACCGGCTGTTCATACCCCAGTTGCTGGCGATGATGTCCATTCTCCCGTCCCCATCCAGATCCCCCACCCCCACTCCGTTCCACCACCCCACATACTGCTCCAGACCCCATTGCCGCGTCACTTCCTTGAAGCTCCCTCCTTCGTTGTGAAACACTCGCACCGGCCCCCATTCACACGCCAGCACCAGCTCCGGCTTGCCGTCCCCGTCCAGATCGCTGAACACCGCCCCGCTGACCAATCCCACCTTCTCCAAACGCTGATGGACCATCAACCGACCCCCTTCGTTCCTCAGCACCAGCGAATCGCTCGGCTCCGGATACCGACCGGCCACTACACGCCCACCCACAAACAAGTCCAGCGCCCCGTCCCCATCCACATCCCCCAGCGCCAGCGGCCCCACACTGAACCCCTGGCCCAGCACACTCTCCCCGCTCACCCTGCGCGCCGCATCATAAATCCGCACGCATCCCCCGTTGGTCAGCCCGTCCTCGTAGTTCGCCGATCCCACCATCAACCCCGCCTCCGCCCCCAACACCGTCGTCTGATCCCGCGTCACCACCTTCTCAAACGGCGCCCCGGCCCAGCTCTCGAAGCCTCCTGTGCCGTTGTTCCGATACACCGCCAGCCTCCCCCCACGCCCGCTGCCGATGATCAAATCCTCCCACCCGTCCCCATCCACATCATACCAACTCACCCCGGGCCCCAACTGACTCAGCTTGCGGGCCAACAACGGTTGCCGCTCAAAATCATTATACTCCTGCTCCTGATGCGTATGATTAATCAATCCGCTCACATCTTCAAACAGCGGCCCTGACTCTGCTCTTTGCTCTTTGCTCTTTGCCCTTTGCCCTTCCTCCGCCCCCGCCTCCGCAATCTCATAAATCCGGTTGGCCTTCACCCCATTGACCACGCTGCGCTTGCCGCTGCGCCACCGCACCTCGATCCGCATCTCCTGGGTCGCGCTTCCCCCCGCAAACACCCGCATCGCATCATCACTGCTCAAATACCGACCCCCGCAGATCATCTCCTGGCTCTGCATCGGCACCGCTCCCCCATACACCCAGATCTTTGCCCCAATTCCCTGCGTGTTCGGCCCCTGCCCCTTCAACCGCACCGCCACCCGCGCCCCGGCGCTCTCGTTGCGGTAAACCCCCGCCTCCCCGTTCAAATTGTTCACCACCACATCCAGGTCCCCGTCGTTGTCCAAATCCGCCAGACACATCCCGTGCGACACGCCCCGCGTGTCAAAACCCCACGCCGTACTCACGTCTTCAAAGCTCAAATCCCCCCGGTTGCGGAAAGCCACCTTGGGAGTGTCCAATCGGGGAAACATTTTGCGCAACGCCAGTTGCTCGGCGATCGAAAGCTTTCTTTGCGCTTTCATTTCTTCGGCGCGCTTCGAAACGTCCGCGTTCATCATTTCGAGTTCATGGCCCGTGGTGATCAGCAGGTCTTCGTAACCGTCGAGATCCACGTCCAGGAAAACGGGCGTCCACGACCACTCCGAGGCCTGCACGCCGCTGAAGAAGGCGACCTCGGCGTAAGTGCCATCCCCTCGATTCAGAAAAAGCGTATTGTGCGAGAATTGCGGGCGCGTATGGATCCCGCCGATGCTGGAAGAATTGAGGGGAAGATCGCCCACCTGCAAATGACGCTTCGCGTGGCTGCGACTGAGCATATCCAGGACAAGGAAATCGTCGAGGCCATCCCGGTTGAGGTCCGCGAAATCAATCCCCATGGAGAACATGCTGGTTTGTCGCAACGCCAATTCGGGGATCGCGCGAAACCGTCCTTTGCCGTCATTGAGCCAGATGCGGTCCTCGGAGGCAAAATCGTTGCAGACGTAGATGTCCGGCGCCCCGTCGCCATTGATGTCGCGGAACATCACAGACAATCCCCAGTCGTAAGGCGGTTCCTTCAATGGCTTTCCTGCTTCGTCGAGAAACGTTCCATCAGTGAAAGAAACAGGAGTGAGTTTCCCTCCACCTTCATTGCGCAACAGCAGATCGGCTTCGCCGTGTTCAACAATCTTGCCGTCCGCGCTCAAAGTAAACCGGCCGACCAGATCGGGCTCCGTTACCGGACGGCCATTAACGGTTTGCACCACGCGCTTCCCATTGACCGTGTCACCGTGCAGCCGGGTTTGCGGATGATCTCGGATCGTGTCCGCGCGATAATTGGCAACATAAAGGTCCAGATCGCCATCACCGTCAATGTCTGCCAGCGCTAAAGACATGCCGGCCTTCCCCGGATTCAGCGCTGGCCGCAGCTCAGTGAAGCGCCCTTTGCCGTCGTTAAGGAAAACGTGCGTTCCTCCGCCCACCGAGTTCACGACCAGATCCAGGTCGCCATCGCCATCCAGATCGGCAAAGGCGGCTCCGGTGGCGTCCAGGCCCGCACATCCCACACCGGCCTTGTCGGTGATGTCCTCAAACTTCCAATTGCCCAGATTCCGAAACAGCGCATTGGAACCATCCAACCGACAGAAGTAAAGATCCACCAGACGGTCGCCGTCCACATCCCCCGCCGCCACGCCGGAACCGTTCAGGTAAATCTGGTTGGTGACGTAACGTTCAACGGCGAGGTGGTTGGTAAAGGAAATTCCTGTGGTCGCGGCAGACAACTGGACGAAACCCGGTTTGCCGGTTGAAGGAACTTGAAGGGGCGCGCTCCTGAATCCATTGCCGCTTTGCCACTCGCCGGCGCAAAGCAAGACGCGAAGAAACAAAAAGCAACCCGCGGGCAGGAGCCCGGGGACCTTGAAGCGGAACATCATTGCAGAGTCGAGGTCAAAACCACTGGCGCACGGCCCAATGATTGACACGCGAGCGTATAAGCAGCGTTCGCCGGCAGGCAAGACTCATTTGCGGCCGTTCTTTCCCATACGTTCTAGTCCGCGCCGCGCGCGACCGTGGTCCGGGTTGAGTCGCAAGCAGCGCGCATACGCGGCCTCGGCGCCCGGGATGTCGCCCAGAAAACGACGCGTTTCGCCCAGGTAAAACCAGGTGTTCGCGTGGCCGTCGTACAAAGCGACCGCCTTTTCAAAATGGTCCCGGGCAGTGATGAGATCGTTATCAAGCCAGGCGTCTTTTCCTGTTTGAGACTGTTCCATCGACCGATAACGACCGGCCTCCACCGCGTCGCCTGCCAGGTATCGCAGTTCGGCAAGCTTCGCATAAAGGTTTGGCGTCGGCTCGAGCTCAATCGCCTGTTCCCACACGCGCTGGGCCCTGGCACGGTCGCCCAGTTGGATAGACGCGACGCCAATGATGTCCAGGGTCTTGGCCGACGCCCCGACGCGCCTGACGCAATCCTCGGCCAGAGCAATGGCTTCCTGGGGGCGCCCGGTCAGCAACTCCAGTTTGGCAAGTTGTTGCAACCGGTCTTCGGCCCCAAATGCCTGCGCCGCTTTGCGGCTCCACGCAACCGCGTCCTGGAGTTTGCCCTGCGCTTCGAGCTGAAGACTCTTTTCGTGCCACGACTGGCTGCCGATGCGCTTGCGGCGCTCCAACACTTCCTGATAAGTGGGATCCCATTTCGACAGTTCCTGTCGCGAGCGCAGGGACCTCTCGTAAAACTCTTGCGCAGCATCCTGGTCACCCAATGCCGCTTCCGCCCATGACTTCATTTGATTATATTCGACCATGCCCGGCGCATCGCGCATGAGATCGTCAAGCAGAGAGATGGCTTGCTTCGCGCGGCCGGACCGAATCAACACGCGCGAGAGCAGGAACTTCGCCCTGGGGAGGTCCCGGGCCTTGCTCAAGGCGTCTATTGCCGCCGGCACGTTTTCCTCCCGCAGCCGATCCTGGCCGATGTTAAGCCAGCAGTATTGCGGCGTTCGAACACCGAGGGGAACTTCAAGGTTCTCGCGGATGATCTGCCGGTAGCGCTTCGTTGCCTGCCGGGTTTGGCCGGTCAAATCGAAACACTCCGCCCAATAGTACAGGTAACTCCGATCTTTTGGCGATAATTTGTCCACCTGCCGGTAACAATACTCGGCCTGGGGAAACAGGCCGAACGCGCGATAGGTGGCTCCCAGTTCCGCCCAACCCCTGGGATCATTGATCTGAAGGCGCTTTTCCATTTCGCGGATTTCGCCGGCGACCGCGTCCTCCATCATGCGCGCGCTCCAATCCACAGCAGGCAACGGCCCCGGCCTGGCGCGCATCCGCCAGACAAGACCCAGTCCGGCCAATTCCAGGAGAACAACTGTCCAAAGGATTTTTTGAATTGGGGCCATCATTTGCCTTTCCTGCTCACCCAGGTCGTGATGCGTTGGACACGCCGCTCGGTGACGGGCGGCAAAATGAGGCTCCCGGCCACGATATCGGCCCGGCCATCGTTGTTCAGGTCGCCACAAGCCACCGTGATCAAACCGATCGGAGTTCTATCGATCGGCCACATTTTGAAATTCTGATGTCCGTCATTCTCCAGCCACACCACGCTGGGCCGCGTGGGGTCGCTCCAGTCGTTACACAGGCTCACCAGCACCACGTCCAGGTCCCCATCGCCGTCGATATCGCCCACCGCCGCGGCATAGGTGCCCCCGAAGGTCGCAATCCTTTTGGATTCAAACTTCCAGTTGCCGAGATTTCGAAACCAGAGACAACCATGATAAGGCTGCGGCCAGGCGTAGGGATCCTCCAGATTATCCCCTTGAGGAAGAAGCAAATCGGCTTTGCCATCCTTGTCCAGATCACACATCACGAGTCCCGCGCTGCCCACGTCATAGTTGGGCGAAGCGTAAATCCGCCGGGGTTTGAACTGACCATGGCCGAGATTTTCAAACACCCAAAGTTCTTCTTCGTCCTGCGAAACGATCGCCGCGATGTCCAGGTCGCCGTCCCCGTCCAGATCACCGATCGGCACGTGAATCGCGCCGGGGCGATCCAGCAATTGGTGATCGAGAAAATGCCATCGGCCATCCTTTTTGCCGAGGTTCTCCAGCCACAACACTTCTCCGCGCGCATAGCCGAAAACCGCCACCGCCAGATCAATGTCTCCGTCGCCGTCCAGATCACCCGCAACACAACTCTACCGACGAGTTCGTCCCAGGGAAAGATGCTGCCCAGGACGGCGACGACGACATCGAGATCGCCATCCTTGTCCAGGTCCACAACCGTCGCGTGCGCCGGACATTTCAGGTTGTCTCCCAGAACGCGCTCCTCAAATTGACCCCCTGGAATCTGGCGATACAAAATCACGGCGTTCCGGGCGGCGTCGCAGACCAGAATGTCATTCAAACCATCCCGGTCTAAATCGACGATCTGCACGTTGGCGGTCCGAACCGCGCTCTTGCCTTCCGCCAAAGAAACCTTATCGAATGTGATCTTCGAAGACTCCCGTTGATCGGGCATCGCAGGACCGGGCTTCGGGAGGTTTGCAGGCCTTCCGACCGTCCAAAGGGCTATCGCCAGTCCGCCCGCGGCCGCCGCGAGCAGGAAAGTCAGAGGGCCTGCGAACCGGGTTCTTCTAGCCGGCCGTTTCCGTGGCGAAGGACCTTTCATCATCCTGAACAGGTTGCCATTCAAAGTCGTTAAATTCCACCTTGTGATGCGCGCGCCCGAACCAACCGGCCGCTTCTTCGATGGCCTCCATTCATCCCCCTCGGACCAGGCTGCGCCCGGCGCCTCGGCTCTGGTCCGCGAGGCTTTCATCAATTTCGTAAATGCGATTCGGTTTCACGTCCGAAATCGCGCTGACTTTCCCGCTACGCCACTTCACTTCGATGGTCATCCTCCCTTTCGTCTGGCCCGCCGCAAAAACCAGCAGCGGATCCGAGCCTGCCAAATATCTCCCGCCGCAGACGACTTCCTGGCTTTGCATCGGCACTGCGCCGCCGAACAGTTTGATTTTCGCGCCGATACCCTGCGTGTTGAGCGCAAGCCCTTTCAAACGCACCGCCACGCGCGCGGCGATGCTGTCGTTGCGATAAACCCCGCATGCTCCGTTCAGATTGTTCACCACAAAATCCATGTCCCCATCGCCGTCAAAATCGCCAAAAGCGATGCCTTGATGAACTCCCGGCGCGCTTGTTCCCCAAATCCGAGTCACATCTTCGAATCTTAGAGTTCCCAGGTTGCGGAAGGCGACAATCGGCTGCTCGAGACCGGGATAAAGTCTGGCGTGCTGCATCATTTCACGCGTAAAAGCTTCCTGATGAGCTTTGGGGTCCATGTTCTTCGGCCATGGATGCTGCCGGGATTTGATTTCCAAGGTGGCATCCAGGTCCTGAATATCCCGGGTGTGTCCGGCTGAAATGATGAGGTCCTCATAGCCGTCCAGGTCCACATCAACGAACACCGGTTGCCAGGACCACTCCGAGGCTGAAACGCCACAGAAATCGGCGATCTCTTCGAACCCGCCGTCGCCTCGATTATGGAACAAGGTGTTGCGCATGACCTGCGGGCGGTTGGTGATTTCACCCGGCACTGCGGGCATCCTCGTCTGCGCCGGCGCCTGCCGTTTGCGCGAGCCGGGATTCCGACTCAACATGTCCAGCACAAGGAAATCCACCTGCCCGTCACGGTCCACGTCGGCGAAATCCACCCCCATCGAGTTCTCGCTCGTATGGCGTATCGCCAGTCTCGCGATGGTGTGGAATACCCCCTTTCCATCGTTGATCCAAATCCGATCCGGCGTCCAATAGTCGTTGCAAACATAAATGTCCGGAGACCCGTCGCCGTCGATGTCGCGGAAGGCGGCCGACAATCCCCAGTCCAAAGGTTGCGCGGCCAGGGGTTTCCCGGTTTCATCCAGAAATCTTCCGCCGGTCCAGGGAACCGGGCTGAAATGTCCTTTGCCGTCGTTGAGATAGAGCACGTCAGGCTCGCCGTATTCAAGGAGTCCCTCTTCGCCAAGTATCACCCGGTCTCGCAACCACGGAGCGACCTCCATTCGGCCGTTGACCCTTTGCACTTCGACCCGGGCGCGGTCACGAATGTCATCCGTCCGGTAGTTGGCTACATACAAATCCAGCGATCCATTGCCGTCGATGTCCGCCAACGCGAGCGTGGTGCTGCCAAAGCCGGTTGCAGTCCCCGCCGCCTGAGTGAAGTCGGCAAACTTTCCTTTGCCGTCATTCAAAAAACAGAGGACGCCATGGCCCAGGGTGGAAATCAATAAGTCGAGCCAGCCATCGCCGTTGATGTCCGCGAACACAGCGCCGCGGCAAACATAATTTGTGGCGTTCAGGCCGGGGTTAAGGGTCACCTCCTCAAATTTCCAGCCGCCAAGATTCCGGTAGAGCGCGTTCCGGCCTGTTAGGCTGCACAGGAAGATGTCCGGCCGGCCGTCGCCATCGAAATCACCGACCGCCACGCCGCTTCCATTTTCCAGGACACGGTTGGCGGCGCTGGAGCGTTCGTCCAAACTGTTGGTGAAATAGATTCCGGTCCGGTCGGGAGGCAATAGTGTAAAACCGGTTTTCCCTTCTTTCGGAAGTTCCAATTCGGCCCATTTCACGTTGGCTTCCACGCGCCATTGGAGCTGCGCGGCCTCACTCTGATAAGCTTCAAAGAGGCCAAGCGCCAGGCCGCTGAGTGTGATAAAACTTTCTTTCATCACCTTCGTCGCTACATCACACCCAATGCCTTGCTCGCCCCGATCTGGCGGAGGTGCTCAATGACAACCCGTGACGCCACGATCCATCCATAGCAATTGCCAAAAACGCAAAAAGACTGGCGTTCACTTTAAGTCAACATGTTTTTCGTCTTGCAGCCTGCCCCGGGATTGACAGGCCATGTGCCACGCGGGGCTGTCCTGGGTGCGGTTCATCTTCTGTCAGGAGCGACCTTTCCGCTGGAATCAACAACGATTTCTTTTTCGTCACCCGCCAATTGAACTGCCGTCGTTCGGCCTCCTGTCCAGCGAACCCATAATTTCGTCGGTGGTTCCGGTGTCCCCAGCACCTGCAACGCGGCGTCTTGGGACCAATAACCCGATCCGGCATGGAGCTCCCTGAGCGGGCCTTGACGCGGCCCGAAAAACAACCTGAGTTGCGCTCCCACGGCCTGGGGATTGCCCGCCGGCCCTTTCAACCTTACCCGCAATCCCGGCCGACCTCCCACATTGTGATACAACTTCGTCTCCGCCCCGTTCTGCGTCACCGCCAGGTCCAGCCGCCCGTCGCCGTCGTAATCGCAGACGGCCGCTCCGCGTTGTTCTCCATAAACTTTGATGCCCGATTCCTGACCGGGGACCGCCCTCAAATTCCCCGCACCGTCTCCCAACAATAACAAGCCGCCGCCGGCATCCAGGCGCGGAGTTTCCGGCTGATTGGCGAAAAAGTTTTGGCTCAGGAAGACGTCCTCATGACCGTCCCCGTCAAAGTCCGCCACGTTCACGCTGAAAGCGGGCGCCAGTTGCGCCTCCAGCGGCAGCGGGCGCGCTTCAAAACGATCGCCTCGATTCAGGAAGATCATCGAAGCAAGCGTGTTGGCTCGCAATTCATGAGCGCGTGATTGCCGGGTTCCTAAAACTTCGGCCAGGCTCGCCTCGCTGTAAGCCTTGTGCGTCGGGAAACGACTTGGCAAATCCGGCAAAGCCAAAGAAACCGCGTTTCGCATCCGCCGCGGCGCAACGGCTTTTTGGCTTGGATCATATTCGGCCTCGATCAGGTCAACCGTTCCCCGCTCGGAGAAATCGCCATAAAAAAGGCGCGCGGGCTGTTCCGGTGTGGCCTGGTACGAACTATTCAAACCCCAATTGCCGGCGATGATATCCAGCCTGCCGTCTCCGTCAATATCGCCGGTGGCAACGCCGTTCCACCAGCCCGTAAATTTGTCCAACCCTGATTCCGCCGTCACTTCACGCAATTTGCCGGCCTGATTCCGAAAGACTCGCACCGGGCCCCAGTCACACGCCAGAATCAGTTCAGGAAAACCGTCCCCGTTGAGATCACTCCAAACCGCTCCGCTGACCAAGCCAATCTTTTCCAGGACCTTTGTATTCTCAGCGTCCGGTCGAAACTGGTCGCCGTCGTAGCGGCAAATTCGGGAAGAAGCCGCTTCGGGATACCGCGCCGGGATCACGCGCCCGCCAACGAACAGCTCCAGATTTCCAGCGCCATCAATGTCAGCCAAGGCCAGCGGCCCCACGCTCGAATCCTGCGCGGGCAAAGTGTCGGCTATCGCTTTGCGTGACAGGTCATACTGCCGCACACAACTTCCCACCGCGAGTCCATCCTCGTAATTCGCCGAACCAGCCAACAAAACGGTCTGCTTTTCATTCTTTGGCCATGCCAGCACCGCGGTCTGATCGCGGGTCACAACCGCATCCCAAGGCGCGCCGGTCAATGGTTGAAAACCACCATGACCGTCATTGTGGAAGACTGCCAGTCGTCCACCCTTGCCGCTGGCGATAATGAGATCGTCCAACCCATCGCCGTCAATGTCCCCCCAGGCGATTCCCGGTCCCAATTGACTGAGCTTCTTCGGCAGGAGCGGCTGACGCTCAAAGTCGTCAAAGGGCTCTTCGTGATGCGCGTGAAACAGCGTCCGTGACTTCGCGCTTTGCTCTTGGCTCTTCGCTCTTTGCCCTTCCTCCGCCCCCGCCACGCGAGCAGAAGGTGCCCAGAGGAGGACCGTCACGGCGATACCGACCATGCTGAAGGAATTCTTTTTCATCTCGCGCTTTGCTCTCGTCAGCCTGCGCTGCCTCCGGCATCAGTTCAAGATCGGTGAAAAAAAAAGACCGGACGAAGGTCCGGTCTTTCTGTCTGAGTGAAGGTCAGGTTACGGGTTGCTGACTCGATAAAAGCTGTTGCCGCTTCCGATAGTGATCATAACCGGGTTGGCGGTCCCAACGTTGTTCCATTGGATCGGAGTGCCGTTGAGCGTGGTTGCGGACTGCAGCGTGCCGCCGGTGGGCGTCCAGGAGATGTTGAGATTGTTACCGGATCTCGATACACTCAATGTGATGCCTGCTGGAACCGTGACCGTCCCGCTCGTCACCAGCACGCCGCCGCTCTTTCCCGCTGTGTAATGCGCGGCAACGCGGGCAGCCGATATCGCCTTGTCGAAGATGGCCACCTCATCAATTTGCCCGGTAAAGAAGTTCCCCGTAGCGTCGAAGACTCCACCGCCACCGATGTTGACGTTAAAAGTTGAAGCGCCGTAGTCCGTCGTCGTCACGCTGGTCGAACCTTGCAGCACGCCGTCGTAATAGGTCCGGATGGAAGTTCCGGAGGCGATGGTCGCCACATGGTGCCATGTGTTATCGGGAAACGAATAGGTCGTGCTCAGGCTGTCCGCGGGGGTCCAGATCTGAATGGTGTTCGCGTCGATGAATCCATACTCGATGGCATCATTCTGTCCGACGATGCCGATTCGAGTGCCGAATGTGGCGGGGTCCGAAACGCGGTTGGAGGGCGCGACCCAGCATTCCAGCGTAAACGCGGCACGGTCCTGAAGGAACTGATTTTGCGTATCCACCCAGTCGCCCTGACCATCGAACGAACCCGCATGGTTGTTGGCGTCGAAGCCGACGAAAGTCGGCGGACGCGGACCAGCATCTCCTTTGGCGGGACCGCCGCCGCCAAAATCATTCATGTACAGGCCGTTGCCGCCCGTGCTCCCGCTGTTCGTTGCCACGGTTGAAGCCGAAGGCTCCTCGAACCGATAGTAGGCAATCGGCCCGTCGAACAGGATGTTTGCGGAGTAGGTCACCGGATTAAAGACAAACTGGATTGAAGTGTTGGGCACGACTGCGTTGCCGGCCAGGTCCTTGACCCCATTCAGGGTGAGCGTGTTCGTGACGTTGGGAGTCAACGCGCTGCCCGTCCTGATGGTCACATTCGTGAGGGTCGCGTCCAGGGTGACATTCGTGGCAACGATGTTGCCTGGCGTAAACACGTAGTTCTGCGCCGTCTCAGTCGAAGCTTTGTCCATCAACTCATTGAAGGTCATCGTGATCACTTCGAACGTGCCATCGACCGAGGTGATCTGGACCGGTCGCGCTGGCGTCGTGTCCGGAATAACCGTCAGCGTCGTCTCGCTGCTGGTCGCGCTGCTGAACGCATTGGCCACGGTCACCTTGAACCTGGCCCCGTTGTCACTGCCCCTGACCAGCGCAATGGAGTAGCTCTGGCCAGTCGCTCCCGCAATCGCAGTCCCGTCCCGGAACCATTGGTAGGTGAAAGGCGGTGATCCGGAGGCGCCAACCGTGAAGGTGACGGAGCCCGGCTCCTGCGCCGGCGGGCTGCCTGGCTGAGTGGTGATGGCGACCGGTCCCGGCGTGATGCCAAGGGCGGAAAGGTACCGTGCTTGAATAGGCGAGTCGCCATCGACCGGCTCGAGGGCCCCCGGAAGTTGCCAGGTCACGGCGATATTATCGCCCCCTCCTCCTTCCGCGTGGATTGCTTCAACGTAATAACGGTTGCCCGCAGTCAGCGTAATCACGTTGGGAGTCGGCCATTGACTTCCCAAAAACTGATCCGAACGCTTCGCCGTAATATCGGTGGTGCTTCCAGGGTCGGTGTCGATCCATTGTCTCGTGTTCGACCAGGCCGTCTCGGTCGCGATCAACTTCTTGTTCGCCGGATTTTCATCCGTGCTGAGGTACAATTCGGAGGAATCATCAGAACAAATAAAAAAGACATAGTTGCCGGAAGCCGGCGGCGTGACGTAGCCGCGGAACTGAGTCCCGTAATCGTTCGCGAAATTGATCGGGCCTTCGAACAGAGTGGGATAGGTCACCTGGTCAGGCTGGTTATTGGTGAATTTCGCGGAATTGGTTATGGCCGGGACAGTGCCGCCGGCCACGAAAAACACCCGCCGTTCAATCACGCCATCGGTCTGGAAGAACTGGATCTGGGAATTCGGCGCTATCGTGTTCGGAATCGCCGCGGTGTCCTGGACCCCGCTCACGGTCAGAAGGTAACCTCTGCCGGAGGTGATGGGCGTGGTCGCCAGCAACACGGTGAGGCCATCCGCCTGCAGGCTCGCCCCGTTCACAGTGACACCGTTATTAATCGTGTAATTGTTCTTATTGGTAGCGGTGATGGCAGTGACTTGCTCGCTAAAGACAACAAACAAGCCGTTCGGATTCCCTCGAGTGAGCGCGTCCGCGATCGTCGGCGCGGTTGTGTCCCGGTTCACGGTCAGGGTTGCCGCGCCGCTCGTGGCGTTGCCAAATGCGTTGGCCACCTGGACGCGAAATGACGCGCCGTCATCGGTAATCCTTACCTGGGCCAAGGTAAACGTCCTCGAAGTGGCTCCGGGTATATTGGTGAAGACGCCGGCGCCAACACTGCGCTGCCACTGGAACGACCACGGCGGCGCGCCCGTCACGATCACGCTGAAAGCCGCGCTCTGATTTTCAATCACCGTCAGATTCGTCGGGCTTTGCGCCACGCCAACCGGCGCGTTGGTCGGCCCCGCGGCCCAATTGATCGCCGCATCAAAGAGAGTAAGCCCGTCGTCGGTCAAAGTCCTGAACACATCGTCATTCATCGGAAAAGCAACACGGCGGGCGGGAGCTGAGGCAATACGAGCCGGATTCAGGCCGGCCCCCTTCTCCACGCCTATGATGAAGGCTCGAGGCCCACCCACCTCGCGGGCCACGACGTTTACGCTGCTGATGGCCGCATCCGCGGCGGCCAAAGCCGCGGGTGGGTCGCAGAATTTGATCACCCCGGCAGGCAAACCCGCAGCCAAAGGATGACTGGCGTCGCTAATCTCGATCTGGCCCGCTGTGATTGAAACGCCGTTGACGTTGTTCGACTGGATTCCCAGTTCGTCCAGGAGGTTGACTTCCCAATGCACAATCGGCACCGCCGTGGGGGTATGCTTGGCGCCGATATTCCCCGAACCTANGATCAATTGCTGGCCGTTCGCATCCGTGGGATCCGAAAGATTGTCATCGATCGGCGTCACTGTAAACCCCATGACGGTCAATCGATCGACCACCATCTGCTCGCTCGTGTTTAAGGCCGTGGGATCCGCGACATAAAAAATGGCCGGACGCTGCGCATAGGTTGGAATGCTGGCAAGAAGGCAACCCAGGAAAACCACTTTGGACCATGTCGTTCTCATAGCTTTACTCTCCGATTGATGGGGTCAAAACTTATCAATCCTGAAAGTTTGACCGCAGACAATGAGTTCGTTTGATTTTGGGAACAACTCCAGCTAACAGCAGTTTCTCGCCTTAGTCAACAACAAATCGGCCCTGCTTTTTATGGTCGCCGTCGGATGGACGACCCGAAAATCTGGTCGCGCCAATGGGTAGTGTCCTAATTTGAGGGCGGCGGTGCTGCGGCACCGCCGTGCGCCGCGGCAGCGGCGCACCCACTTTAAGCAGATTAGGACACTACCCGCCAATGCAGGGCATTGTCTCCCGCAAACAAAGCCGCTAAAATGGTGCTCCGGGACTGTTGCCCTTTTGCCTCGACACGCCTTCATGTCCCGGGTTGGGTTCGAGAAGAACCTTTTGAAAGCGTCCACACCAGGCAACACCGCCGACGAGAACGTCGCGCACTGCGAAATCGACATTCTCGCCGGCGGCGCGAGTTCGCGGATGAGGCGGAATAAAGCGTCGCTGCGTTTGGGGAAGCGCACTCTGCTTGGCCATATCCGCGCGACCGCCCGAAACTCAGGGCTGCCGCACCGGGTCATTCGCCGCGATTTGGTTCCCCGGTGTGGTCCACTGGGCGGAACCATTCTTTTTCTTTCGTGCGACACGCCGTTCATTTCGGCGCATCTGCTCAAGGCGCTTGTCCGACGGCTGAGTCGTCCGAAAAAGGCGCTTTTTGTGAAGGTCAATGGCCGCCTGGGGTTTCCTTTCTTATTGCGACGCGAGGCTCTGCCGGTCGTGAAACGGCAGTTGGCCGCGGGACAGTTTTCGCTTCACAAGCTGGCCCGCGCGCTCCGCGCTCAAACCGTGCGTCTCCCGCGCTGCCGGGCGCACGAATTGCTTAACATCAATACTCCGGAAGACTGGAGCTTGGCCCGGGAACGATGGCGCGGCTTGACCGGCGGATCATCAGCCCCGGTCCGACCCAAACCTTGCTTGTCACACTCGCGCCACGCATGTATGGTCTGCCTATGTTAAATCGGGTTGCCCTTGTTATTTTGTTTTCTTTGACCGGCTTTTCAATTGGGTTCGCCGACACCGTCCAACTCAAGGACAAAGCCGCTATTACCGGAAAAATTCTGGCCCTGAAACGCGACCAAGTGATCGTTGACGTCGGCTACACTGTGCTGGCCGTCCCGCGAAATCAGATTGAAAAAATCATCGAAGGCGACAACACCGGACGTGCTGAAAAAAAGGCGCCCACTGCCGCCGCCGCCGCAACCCGGCCGGATGACAAGGCGGCTCTTTTCCAATCCGCCGGCGCCTCGCTGCCCGAACGTTCGGTCCGCGAGTTGGTCGGCCAGCTTGGCGCCGCCGTTGTCCAGGTGCGCACCCCCGGCGGACTGGGGTCGGGTTTCATTATCAGCGAGGCGGGTTATCTCATCACCAACTTCCACGTGATTGAAAACGAAACGCAGATTTCGGTGGAGGTTTATCACCAAAAAGACGGGCAATTGGAGCGGAAAAATTACAAGCAGGTGAAAATCATCGCGATCAATAAGTTCGCCGATCTTGCCCTGTTGAAAATCGAAGACAAAGACGCGCCCGGCTTCGTAAAAATCCCGTTGGGTGATTCGGACGCGCTTTCAGTCGGGGAACGCGTGTTTGCCGTCGGCAGTCCTCTTGGATTGGAACGGACCGTCACCGAGGGCATCGTCAGCACCAAAACCCGTCCGATGCAGGGAGAGTTGTATTTGCAAACCACCGCGCAGATCAATCCCGGTAACAGCGGCGGGCCCTTGTTCAATCTGCGGGGCGAAGTGGTGGGCGTGACGAACATGAAAATCACCTTTGGAGAAGGACTCGGTTTCGCCATCCCCGTGGAAACGGTCAAACATTTCCTCGAGCATCGCGACGCCTACGCCTACGACAACGACAATCCCAGCAATCCGTATCGCTATCTTGAACCTCCAAGCCGCACTCAAAAGAGGACGGATGCCCGCTGATCCTTCGGGTCATTCAAAACCTGCGAAAGTGTTCTCTTGCTTAACCGCACGCAATTAAGGCAACCTCCGACCGGGTTGGAAACAGGCGCGATCCTGGCGCAACCACGCTCAGTCGGCTCGCAGGACGAAACGCAGTTTGTCTCAGCAGCAAGAACCCGTGAAACGTTATTAGCATGAACCCGCCATTCAAAATCTTCGCCTTCCTGGCGTCCGTCTCGATGATTGGCTACGGGGCCGTCCCGCCGCCCGAAAAGCTGTTGCCCGCCGAGACCCTGGCCGTCATCACCGTGCCGGACTGCGCCAAGGCCAGAGCCGCTCAGGGCGCCAACGCCAGCAGCCGCCTTTGGCGCGATCCGGCTTTCAGGCCGTTCAAAGACAAACTGGTTAACAAAATCACCGACGAATTCATCAGGCCACTGGAACACGAATGGGGCGTAAAGTTCGCAGACTACACCGGTCTGGCCCAAGGCCAGCTCACCTTTGCGGTCCTCCAAAACGGTTGGCAGGGAAACGAAGACCCGCTGCCGGCGTGGCTGTTGCTCATCGACGCCAAAGAAAAGAGCAGCCAGCTCAGGACAAATCTCGCGGATTTAAGGAAGAAGTGGATTGAGGGGGGGAAAAAATTGAAGACGGAAAAGATCCGCGACGTGGAATTCACCACTCTGACGGTCTCCGGAGAGGACGTGGTGAAGACGCTGGAAAAGTCGTTCTCCGATTCCAGGAGGGACAAGGAAGACAGCCCGAAGGAAAAACCCGACTCAAAAAAAACAAATCCAAAAATCACGATTGCAATCGGCCAATCCGAATCGCTTTTGGTCGTCGGCAGCGATCCCAAAGCCATTGAAAAAATTCTCGCTCGCCAGTCCGGCGGCGCGGTCCCGCCCCTCGGCGAGCAAGCCGCTTTCGACGCCGACTTTCAAGCCCGGTTCCGCAACGCGCTGGTTTACGGCTGGGTCCATTTTAAACCGATTGGCGATGTGCTCCACCGCCTCGCATCCGAAGCGGGCGCGAAAGATAAATCCCCCGATTCGCCGGATTGGTCCAAAATCGTCACCGTGACCGGTCTGGCCGGTTTGAAGACGATCTCGTTCAACCTGAACGAAACGCCCGAAGGCTCGTTCGGCGAGTTTCATCTCGGCGCGCCGGCGGCCGGCCGCATCGGCATTTTCAAAATCATCGCGTCCGAACCCAAGGACGCCAGCCCGCCCCCATTTGTGCCCGCGGATGCCGTGAAATTTCAGCGCTTCCGCCTGGATGTCCAAAAGGCCTGGAACACGCTGGAAAGCGCGATCACGGAAATATCGCCGCAAATGGGCGGCGGCTTGAAGCTCATATTGGAAACAGCCGGCAAAGACAAGGACCCCAACTTCGATTTGCGCAAGGAACTGATCGGAAACCTCGGGGACGACATCATTTCCTATCAAAAGAGCCCGCGCGGCAGCACGCTCGCGGATTTGAACTCGGCGCCTTCCCTCTTTTTGCTCGGCTCGCCCAACGCGGAGAAACTGGCGGCCGCGCTCAAGACCATCAGCTCGCTGCTGCCGCCGCAGTTGACCAACATCAAGGAGCGGGAATTGCTCGGCCGCAAAGTTTACTCCCTCGCGCTTCCGGGCACGCCGACTGCGGACGGCTCAAGCTCTCAGCGCAACTTCAGTTACTCGGCCAGCGGCGGCTACCTCGCCATGTCCACCGATGACGCGATGTTGGAAACCTACCTTCGCAGCGGCGACGGCACCGCAAAAACGCTGCGCGACGCCGCCGGGCCGGCCGACGCCGCCCAAAGAATCGGCGGTACGGGCACCGGCATGTTTGGCTTTGAAAACACCCGCGAAACCATGCGAGTGACGCTGGAAGCCTTGAAAAATGACTCTGGAACCGTGGAAAGGATGCTCGCCCTGACGCCGTTTGCGGCAAAGCTGAGCGGCAAAGACGGCAAAGGCCTGAAGGATTGGATCGATTTCTCGCTGCTGCCTCCTTTCGACCAGATCGCTAAGTATTTCTATTTCGCCGTGTATTCGGGCAGTGCGAACGCCGACGGCCTGAGTTACAAAATTTTTTCACCCACACCGCCACAGTTGTAACTTTTCAACGATGTAACGTTGTAACGTTTCAACCATCGTCACTCCTGCGGATAGACCAGAATCCGGTCGTGCACCAGGACCACCAGGTCATTCTTTCCATCGCCGGTCACGTCCGCAATCAGCGCTTCCCGCGGCTCGGGCAGATCGCTGCGCCGGCCCCGGAACGTCCGCTCTTCAAAAACCTGCCAGCGGCTCGCCGGCACCAGTTGGTGCGGCGTCTCGAACGTCACGATGTCGAGATAGTTCTTGGCGGTTTCCAGGAACACAAGATCCCTGCGACCGTCGTTATTCAAATCGCCGGACACCACGTCATTCAAATAACCATCCTTGATCGGTGTCTCGTAGCCATCCAGTTCCGCGAACTCCCAAACCTCTCCTGTGAAGGCCATCCAGGCGACCGAGTGCAGGCTCATGAACGCGACGCTGTTCAAATGGGTCGCGCCAAGGGCAACGGCCTGCAGACTGGAGAAATCACTGACGGGCAACGGTAGATTCCGGACGACCTGCCACACGCCCGCCGCGTCGCGCTCGCTTAACGTCAGCCACTTGCGCTCCGCATCGAGCAGAAAGAGCGAGGCGATACGGTTCGTTCCGTTCGGCAACGCCACTGCAGCAACGATACGCGAATTGCTGCCCGCGCCGTTGATCTGCTCCTTCACCCGAAACGAGGAAGTCGCCTTGCCGTCCACACCGTTGGTCTCGACCTGCCAGACCACGGCGCGCAAAAAATTCTTCTGCGCCAGAAGCAATTCCGGCTTCCCGTCGCCGTCCACATCGGCCGCGCTCATCCACGGCTGCTCCGCGCTGCCGCCCGGCGGCGCGATGTCCTCTTCCGCGAACGACCGCTCGCGGAGCTGCAACAGAACTTTGATTTTCTCATACGGAGTCAGCACGATCAGGTCGTTCAATCCATCCTGATTCAGGTCATGAAACGCGAAGCTGGTCGGATTTGACTTGAAATTCTCATTCAGTTTTTGCGACGTGATTTTTCCGTCGGCCGTGCGAATCTGGAGTTCGCGCCGCTCGTCTTTGTCGAGGATCATCGCCAGCGACGGCCTGGCGTTGGGTTGCAGGGCGCCGACGGCCAGCGCCAGCGGCCGCCCTTCCGTCGGCAAAATTTTGGGGAACGCGATCCGCCCGTTCCTGTCCAGTTGTGTTACCCCCACCTGCCGCTCGTCCGTGCTCAGCAGGAATATTTCCGCCCGTCCGTCGCCGTCCCAATCCGCGACGGCGATATCGCTGATGCCGGTCAACGTTGGAAACGTCTTCGGCGCGCCCAGCGAACCGTCCGGTCGCTGGAAATAGACCGTAAGCTGGCCGCTGTCCGGCTCCGCCACCAGCAACTCGGGCAGCCCGTCGCCATCAATGTCCGCCCACACCATGCCACGCCGGGCCTTGGTAGTCCGCGCCAGGGGCAAAACCTGGAATTGTCCCTCTTTGAAGGCGCCCGACAACGGTTCCGCCGCTTTTCGTTTGAATGCGGAAACCTGCGCCCGACCGGATTTTTGAGCGATGGTCACGACCTCCGTCTTGTGATCGCCGTCCAGATCATCCGGCCAGTAGGAACGAATCGGCGGAAGCGAAAAATGTATTTCCGGCCCCAGTTGCCCGGCCTCGTTTTGCAGCCGGAACCGGAACGGATTCGGACTGTCCCAGTTCACCAACAGCAAATCCTCGCGTCCATCGCCGTCGATATCCAGAACCTGAACGGCTTTGACTGTGCCGGAGTAGGGGATTTTTTCCGGCTCGGCGAGTGTGCCGTTGGTCGTTTGAGCCAAGAGGTAAACATGGCCTTCCGCGAGCAACAAAAGGTCCGTCCGCCGGTCACCGTTCAAGTCACCCGAAGCCAGGGCATTGGCATCGAGCAGCCCGTCTTCCATCGGCCAGCGCCTGGGCGCGCTCCAGCCGTTGGTGCCCTGGTTGGGCGACCACCAGACTGGAAATGCGCTTTTCAGAGGCAATGGAATCAATGCGAAAGCGGGCGTCCGGCGGCAGTTCATTCAGTTCGCGTTTGTCGGCCGCTTTCAATTCGGCCCGGTTGCTTTTGCCCGTCCGGTTGTAGAGCAGGTTGATCTTCGATCGAAAATTGTTAACCACAATCAGATCACTCAACCCGTCACCGTCCAGATCGGCCGCGCGCAAGTGGCCGATTTGGTTGTCAATGGGGAAGATCTCAGGCCCGGCGAAGGAAAAGCGGTTTGTGACGCTTTCAGCCTGCGCCGCTGTCAGCGCGGCAGCGAGGACCCACAGGAAATTGAAGGCCCTTCTCGGACAATCGGACTGGTAGTGTCCTGATTTGGTGGCGGCGGTGCTGCGGCACCGCCGTGCGCCGCGGCAGCGGCGCACCCACCTTAAGCAGATCAGGACACGACAATCGGACTGGACGATTTGCATGCGATTCCCTTTTATCATGAACCGGTCCGAGCATCTCAATCGCGAACCGGTTTTGCCAGCCTTATTCCCCCCGGCAAATGCGCCACCACTCGGCGCGAATGCGGTTGAGTCCGGTGTTCCCAGAGTTACCTGTTCATTTCAACTCTGCCGCCGGTTTTTTCGCGCTCAAAATCCTTTCAAGACCCGGATCCTTCGGATGGCCGGTTTCCAGCGCCTTTTGGTAATGCCAGCGCGCCAGTTCCAACGAAGGAGGCCGTTGGCTGGCGTAAACCACCGCCAGATGATGGTGCGCATCGCCATTCCCAGGCGCGAGTTTAATCGCGCGCCGAAACGCGGACTCGGCCGGTTCGCGCAATCCCTTTTCAACCAGCGCGACGCCGAGGTATTGGAAGGTGAGGGCATTTTGCGGATCGATCCGGGCGGCGCGACCGAGTACGTCGAGCGCCTCGTCATATTTTCCCTGGCGGACTTTCAGCAGGCCCAGCAACGACAGGCTGAAGGCGTCCTTCGGGTCCGCGGTCAGCGCTCGACGCAGATTGCTCTCCGCTTCAGCCGGCCGGTTTCGTTCGATCTGAACCGCCGCAAGGTTGGCCAGCACCGCGACGTTCTTCTCGTCGAAACGCAGTGCCTGGGAATATTTCTTCTCCGCTTCCTCGTAACGCCGCGCCGAAAACGCGCGCCCGGCCTCGGCCACCAACGACCCTGCCGCCGCCGGCAGCGTATGGAAGGGTTCCTTGTCGCTTCCGGCCCCGGCGCTCAAGGGATCCAGCTCCCGCGGTCTGAACAAAGCAAGTTCCTCCGGTGTGTAAGGAGTCTTGCGCGCCTCCACTGCGTCGAGTCGCGTGCTCAGAACGGAGAGCTGATTCGTCAGTCGCGTTTCGACTTCAACCCTTTCGCGTTGCGCCGCCTTCAGCGCCGTCTGCAAGGCAAGAACCATCGCTGCATTGGTATGAGCGATCGTCCTTGCCTCAGCCAATTCCTTTTCGATCGCCCGCGTTTTCGCCGTCAGCTCGGTATCGCGGCGCAACCTCGACTCTTTGAGCTTCTCTTCCAGGACCCTTTCCAGATTGGCCCTTAACACTTCGACCTCCTTTCGCAGCGTCCTGATTTTTTCCTCGGCCCTGGCCAGTTCGCGCGGATCAACAGCCGCGGGCTGCGCGGTCAAGGCCTCTTTGAGCCTGGCCTGAAGGAGTTCCTTGTCCGCCGCCAATTGGCGGTTCTGATCCTGCAACAGCTCGACCAGGCCTGCGGACTCGCCTGTCGCGGACGGCGCCCCTGTTTCTCTTCCGGCCACGGGCTGCGACGCCCGTTTGTCGTTCAGCGTCAACGGGTCCAGTTTTTTCGCGATGTAATTCAACCGATACTCGACCACGCTTTCATTCCACCCAGGGTGGGTCTTCCGAAGGGTTTTGAGTTCCGCCTGCGCATCCAGGTATTTTTGCCTGGCCTGATCGTTGCCCCCGGTTCCGCTCAGTATATCTGCTTGCTGAATCAGATTATAAATGCGCACATACTGACCGTCCGGCGTTTCCGCCTGGAGCATAAATGCCGCCAACACCAACACGCCCGGCGTTCGAAATGTTCTCATAGGGTGGCGATCCTGCCGTGCTGAGCTAAAACTCTATTCAATAAAGCGAGGACTTGGCAATGCGTATGCAGTTTCAATATCGGGTCGCAGAAGCGCGACCAGGACGGCGTTGACACTGCCCTGCCGCGTATGCTACGTTCGGCGCCAACTGGTTGCAGTTTATGAGTTTGTTTCTGAACCAACAAGTGCTCGTGCTCAACCGCTTGTGGCAAGCGGTCAATATCTGCACGGCCCGGCGCGCCCTCACTCTGTTCTTTGAAGGCCACGCTCAGGTTGTCTTAAACGCGGGTGACGGATCATTCGAGACGTACAGTTTCAGCGAGTGGCGCAGTTTTTCGCAGCAAGACCCTCATCCAGAAAGCATTTGCACGGTTTCCTTCCGGATTCGCGTCCCGCGCGTGATCCTTCTGGTCGTGTTCGATCGGCTCCCGAAAAAGGAAGTCAAATTCACCCGACACAACATTTTCGAACGGGACAAAAACATCTGCCAATATTGCGGCCAGGTGTTCGACCGGAAGGACTTGAATCTGGACCACGTCATCCCCCGCGACCGCGGCGGCCCGACGACCTGGGAAAACATCGTTTGCTCCTGCGTTCCGTGTAATACCCAAAAGGCCAACCGCACGCCCCAGGAAGCCGGCATGCGACTTATCCGCAAACCGAAGCGCCCGAAATGGCGCCCCTTCGTCCAGATTAACCTCGGCCTGCACTATCACGACAGTTGGAAGCATTTCCTCGACCTCGCCTACTGGAACGTCGAACTGGGCGAAGACGTGTAGCTCGCGGCCCAATTCGCTTTATTCGCGGATTACTTTGAGGAGGCCCTGGCCGCTTCAATCAATTCCCAGAATTTCGGGTTCTCCTGCAACGCCTCGTCTTCACCGGTCGGCAGACTGGAACGGAACAGAAAATCCTTGAGCGAGTTGCGGCTCAGAATTCGATGAACCACGATTCCCAGTTCGTGCCGCTCGAAATAAACGCGATAATCCCCCAACCGGAAGCGGTGCAGGATCTTGCCGTTGCGCTCCAGTCTCCCGAAGCGTTCGAGTTCCGTTTTCATGACTTCCTGCGGCAATCCGCGGAACTCCCCCAGAATGTGCAACTGCAGTTCCTTGGGCATCTTCGCCAGCTCGGCGGCGCTGGTCGGATTGAAAATGATCTGAAACGGTCGCATCGATCTTGGACACGAATTTCACCAATTTGCACGAATCAACGGAGCTTGAGGGCCGCTGTCTCAATATGTCGTCCGGAGCCTGGTCCACATTTGCCCGCGGATCTCCACAGGCAAACTAAATCGTGAAAGATTTCATTCGGCAACAATGGTAGCGCGTACGGGAATCGA
>QHPW01000188.1:9829-11231 GCA_003219675.1 Verrucomicrobiota bacterium | reverse complement strand
GGGTGATCGATCGTTTGCCGGCGTGGTTATCCAGGCATCTCCCGAGCCTGGGAGGGGAGGCAAGCTGGGGCGGCGGTGAATTGCCGATGCCAGGAAATGCGCTTTACGCCTGGTTGACTCGTTACGATCCGCGTTCGGGTCGTTATTTGGACACGGGATTGTACTGGGCGGAGACGGTGGATAAACATGGCTGTCGTTTCATCGCCGCGCAGTGCGGAGGGACGACGCGCCACCAGGGCGCCGGTGTGCGAGGATACGAGGTCGGTTGGTTTGCCTTTCAAGCCTTTCCCCGCCGCCAAAAGCGGTTTCGACTTCGGCTCTATGACGCCCAACAAAAACTTTTGGGCGAATTTGTCGTGCCCAATCCAGCCCTGACTGGTGAGACAAAATGGAAGACCGAGCCTTTGCCAATCACAAAAACAGACGGAGACCTGTCTTTCACGCTCGCAAGCCTTGCGCTTCTCTCCGACTCAAATGGTGGCAAAACCAACGGTGATCGCCTTCAACCGCCGCCTTTGATCACACCCGTGTTCGAGAACAGCGAACACGGACAACCCACGAAAGAATGGCAAGCCGTGCAAATGGAGCTATTCGACAGCGCGGGAAACAGCCCGTCACACTGGCCCTTTAAGTCTCCTTTCCTCTGTCCCTTTGAACGTGCCTGGAAACTGAGCGCGAAGTTCTGCGGCAGCGAAAACGGCCCCTTTGCAACCAATGCGTCCTGGACGGTGGGCCGTCTAGGCGTACCTCAACCGGGTTCGTTCACCGCTTTGTCGGCTACCCAACAGCTCCAGGGAGTCACACTTCGCCTGATCGGAATGGCGGGCGCCGGGCGGGTGACTTATTCAAATGAGGTGCCTGTACACGCGGAGGTCCTGAGTGGCTTGGAAGACAAGAACTACTCGGAAAGCTGTTTCGGAAGTAGCGGCCCAGGTGGAATGTCGCAGATGGTCTATGACGTGCGGACGCCGATTCCGCATATCGCTCTTTTGGTTTCGGGGCTCACTGAAGACGAGCGGATTTCAATCCAGGCAACTGACGACACCGGGAGAAATTTTTACGCGAAGATTTGGGAATGGGACCTCGCATCCGACGGATTCAAAGCGAGCGGGGGTCGCTATCTCCGGGTGCCAATTTATAATTCACCACACTTTCTTGGACTGGCGGTTCCCGACGACGCAAAGGAGTTGACTTTGATATTTCGTGTGCACCGCGTCCGCACTGTCGAGTTTGTTCTCAAACCGCCGGGCCTGTCTCCTCAGCCCAATTGAGTGGAACCGAGGCTCGCCCGGTCTTGCCCCCATGCAGACGGAGAGCCGCGCCCGCCCGGTTGGAAACGCTCACCGTTCGGTGGTTTCTACACAGCGTGGTAGAAGTGAGTTCTGTTCCATGAACCGTCTCC
>QHPW01000188.1:0-9781 GCA_003219675.1 Verrucomicrobiota bacterium | reverse complement strand
ACGAAGTTCGGGTGCGTTCTCTACTCGGGGAAAGGGAAGAGAGCGGTTCGCTTCCAGGACTGCCCGGAAACGGCCCAGCGGGCAACGAGTCAAATCCGTCCGGCGCAAATGCGGATTGAACAGGAGGCGCTGAATGAAGTAGCCTCGACGCGGCGCAAGCAAATTACCGAACCCCATGGCCCCTCAAACCATTGAGTTGGCTCGAGGCGAGCAATCTCGTCCGCGCATTGAGCCTTACATTGCGCCCGAGACGCGGTTGCCGGAGTTTACTCCTCGCGCGCTGATGCTCGGCACAATTCTGGGCATGGTTTTCGGCGCGTCGTCGCTTTACCTCGTGTTGAAGGTCGGCCTGACTGTGAGCGCTTCAATTCCGGTCGCCGTGATTTCACTCACGCTGTTTCGACTGGCGTCCGGATTATTCGGCATTCGCGACGCGACGGTCCTGGAAAACAACATCGCGCAGACGGCCGGTTCCGCCGGTGAATCAATCGCCTTTGGCCTGGGTGTCACCATGCCGGCGATCATGATCCTTGGCTTCGATCTCGAACTGACGCGCGTCATGATGGTGGCAATCCTTGGCGGGCTGCTCGGCATCCTGATGATGATTCCGTTGCGCCGCGCTTTGATCGTCAAGGAGCACGGCGTCTTGAAGTATCCCGAAGGCACGGCCTGCGCGGAGGTGCTCAAGGCGGGAGCTTCCGAGGAATCGCGCGCGGCGGCGTCGGATGCGGCCAAGGCGGAGTGGGAAAAGGCGAAGGCGGCCGGCCTTGGCAAGAGCCTGAGCGCGCGCACGATTTTCACCGGGTTCGGCATCGGCCTGGCCTACAAGACGCTCATGGACGCGCTCAAGGGCTGGAAAGGCTCGGCCGAATACGCCTTCGCCAACTGGAAGGGCGCGTCGGTTGCGACGGAGGTGACACCTGAATTGCTCGGGGTCGGCTACATCATCGGGCCGCGTATCGGTTCGATCATGTGCGCGGGCGGCGTGCTCTCGTATTTGGTGCTGATCCCGATGGTGAAATTCTTCGGCGATCCAGTCAATGGACCGGTGGCTCCCGGCACGACGCCCGTTAGCGGGATGAGTCCGAACGATATTCGTAACGCCTACATTCTCTACGTCGGCGCCGGAGCGGTCGCAGCGGGCGGCATTTTCAGCCTGATTCGCTCACTGCCGACCATCTGGCACGGTTTACAAGTCGGCCTTCGCGATTTCCGGGGAAGTCAGCAAGACGCCCGCGACGATCTGCCCCGGACGGACCGGGACCTCTCGATGAAATTTGTCGCAATCGGAATCCTGGTGTTGCTTGCGGTCATTGTTGCCACACCGTCGCTGCACATGAATCTGGTCGGCGCGGTGCTGATTGTGATTTTCGGATTTCTGTTCGTCACGGTGTCCTCACGGTTGACCGGAGAGATCGGATCTTCCTCGAATCCGATTTCCGGCATGACGGTGGCAACGCTTTTGTTCACTTGCCTGATCTTCCTGATCGTCGGGTGGACCGGCGGCGGATATTTCGTTACGGCGCTGTCGATTGGCGGCATCGTCTGCATTGCGTCGTCGAATGGCGGAACGACGTCGCAGGATTTGAAGACGGGTTTTCTTGTTGGGGCGACGCCGAAGATGCAACAAATCGCCATCATTTGCGGGGCATTGGCGTCCGCGCTGGTGCTGGGTTCGGTACTCGAACTGTTGAATGACAAAGGCACGGTGTATATGCCGGCCGCCAAAGTGGCGCCCGAGTTGCGGGTGAGCGTCAGTGAAAAGGGCCTCACGAAGCAGGAGAAACTCACGGGCCCGCAGGCGTCGGTCGATGGCAATACCTATTGGGCCTGGCACAAGACGGACGATGCGGGGGGCCCTGCCGGGAAGTATTTGTTGGACGATAGTGGCCGAGCCGTCTGGTTTGTTGACCCCGGCATCAACGGCGTTTATGGGGAACGGCCGGACGGCAGCAAGGTTCAGAAATTCCTGGCGCCGAAAGCGGTGCTCATGAGTTACATCATCAAAGGGATTCTCGACCGGCGGCTCCCTTGGGGACTCGTGTTGTTGGGTGTCATGATCGCGGTCACGCTGGAGATGTGCGGAGTCTCGACGCTGGCGTTCGCGGTGGGTGTCTATCTGCCACTGGCGTCGTCAGCGCCGATCTTCATCGGCGGCATGGTCAGGTGGTTCGTGGACTGGCGCGCCCGCAAAGAGCTGGCGCACGTGGAAATGACCGAGGACCAATTCGTGGCGGAAACCGACAAAAGCCCCGGTGTCTTGCTGTCCTCCGGTTACATCGCCGGCGGCGCGATTGCCGGCATCCTGATCGCGATCATGGGTGGGCTGATGGTGGACACCAGCAACGCCATCGACAAATGGTCCACGGATCATAATCCGTTTTATTCGGCGGCGGATTGGAACGGCCACCGCGCCGATCTGTTCTGTCTCATTCCTTTCGCCCTCCTGGTGCTGGGGCTTTATCGGGTTGGCCGTCGTGTCTCTGCTTTGGCAATGGCCGAAGGCGCTCCGCCTCGCCGCCGTTGATTTTATCAACAGCGCCGAGGCTCGGATCCGACGCCGAGTGCAGGACCTCGCCGAACGCATGAATTTGGGCGGACGCGCAAAAGATCGACGTCCGCGGCTGAAAACGCTTGAATCCACAGGCGGAAGTCAGTGGCATGGCCGCCAAATTTCTCTTTGAAATCCAGCCAAATCCCGGCCAACATCCGCGCTCGCTTGCTGCGAATTGTAGCGGCAGTCTGTGACCGCCGTTGATTTTTCGAGTCGGCCCCGCTGGCGGTCACAGATTGCCGCTACAAGAGATGAAACGCACGCATCATTGCAATGAACTGCGCCCGGCGCACATCGGACAAATCGTGACCTTGTCCGGCTGGGTCCATTCCCGCCGCGACCTGGGGGGCTTGATTTTCATCGACGTCCGCGACCGCGAAGGCCGCACGCAAACCGTTTTCGATCCGTCCGATCTGCCCAAGGAGCTTTTTGACCGGGCCGCCTCGCTCCGCAGCGAATGCGTCGTCGCCATCAGCGGAAAAGTCCGGCCGCGGCCCGCCGGCACGAACAATCCCAGGATCGCCACCGGCGAAGTCGAAGTGGCCGTCCGCGCGCTGGAGGTGCTCAACATGGCCGAGGTGTTGCCGTTCCCGGTGGACGATCCTGAGGTCGCGTCGAAAGTGAAGTTGCGCCTGCAATATCGCTACCTCGATCTGCGTCGCCCGGAAATGGCGCGCAACCTTCGCACGCGCTCGAAAGTCGCCACGGCCGTCCGCGTGTTCATGGATGAACAAGGCTTCCTCGAAGTTGAAACGCCGACGCTGTTCAAGTCCACGCCCGAAGGCGCGCGCGAGTTTCTCGTGCCGAGCCGCCGTGAGCCGGGCAAGTTTTACGCCCTGCCGCAATCGCCCCAGCAGTTCAAACAAATCCTGATGGTCGGCGGGATCGAGCGTTACTTTCAACTCGCGCGTTGTTATCGCGATGAGGATCAGCGAGCCGACCGGCAACTCGAGTTCACGCAGATCGACATCGAGATGTCGTTCATCGAGCGCGAGGACATCTACACGCTCATCGAGGGACTCCTGCGGCGGGTCTGGAAGCTTGCGCTCGGCAAGGACATCGTGACGCCCTTCAACAGGATTACCTTCGAGGAAGCCCTGAACCGCTACGGCGCCGACAAGCCCGACACGCGTTTCGGCATGGAACTCGAAGACTTCACCGGGCAGTTTCGCGGCAGCGGATTCAAAGTATTCAGCGGCGCGGTCGCCGCGGGCGGGGTGGTCAAGGCGCTCAATGCGAAAGGACTTGCGGGCGCGACGCAAGGGCAGATCGAAACAATGACCGAATACGCGAAGAGCTTTGGCGAGAAAGGCCTAGCCTACATCAAGGTCGAAGGCGGCGAATGGAAATCGCCCATCGTGAAATTTTTCACCGACGCCGAGAAAGCGGGATTGACTCAGAAGCTGGGCGTTGAGGAAGGCGACTTGATTCTATTCGCCGCCGACCAATGGCTGGCCGCGTGCGAGATTCTTGGAAGGATCCGTCTGTATTGCGCCGAGGTGTTGAAGGGGCAGGGGCAGCTCACGATCGATCCGAACCGATTCGATTTCCTCTGGGTGGTGGATTTCCCGCTGCTCAGTTTCGACAAGGAACAGAACCGCTGGTATTCGAGCCACCACCCATTCACTGCGCCGGTGGCGGAGGACATTCCGTTTCTGACGAGCGACCCGAAGAAAGTCCGCGGCCAGCACTACGACATCGTAGTGAACGGCACAGAGCTCGGCGGTGGCTCGATTCGTATTCATCAACCGGAGGTGCAGAAGACCGTGTTTGAGCAAGTGCTCCAGATTCCGCCGGAGGAAACCAAACTGCGTTTTGGTTACCTGCTGGAGGCCTTCCGTTACGGCGCGCCGCCGCATGGCGGGATCGCGCTCGGCTTCGACCGCCTCATTGCCATTCTCTGCGGGACACCGAGCATCCGCGACGTGATCGCCTTTCCGAAGACCGCGAAAGGCACGGATCTGATGACCGACTCGCCCGCGCCGGTCACGGCACGCCAACTCCGAGACCTCCACCTCGAGGTGAAGACAGGGAAGAAGGAATGAGGCGGCAGATTCAGGTGTATGCAGTGAAAGACCGGAAAGAAGCTTATGAGTAGCGTTCTCGAAAGACCTGCGCGAACTCAATCAGGCGATACAACGGGATAGGACCAGGCCGTTGATGCCATGGGCGAAGGCGAAGAAGGAGTTGGAATCGGATTGAAGCGGCCCGCTGCTGTCGGGTTTTCGACGGGCAGATTCGATGCAGATTGCCCGCACCCTGTTGGTGGCAGTGACAGAGATGGCGATTGAGAAAACAAAAAATCCGGCAAACCAATGGTTTGCCGGATTCCAAAACGGAAGCAGGAACATTTATCCCGCGAGGTCCTTCTTCACTTTCTCCTGCAACTCGGCGCTGGCTGAGTCGTCCAGGCCAACGCCGGTCCAGGCGATCTTGTTGTTTCCCTGGGCGTAGTAGATGGTACGGCTGACACCTTCGACTTTATAGGCCTTGTCCCAGTCCTTCTGCTTCGCGACCACAACCGGAAAGGCAATTCCATGTTTCTTTGCCGCAGTGTTGATCGCTTTGGCATCCTGGGAATCGATGATTTGAGCAAATACTCCCAGTTTCGTGTAACTGGTCTGCAAGTCCTGGAGCTTCTTCAGATCGGCCCAGAATTTTTCGTCCTTGAGTTTGCCGAAGGCGACAACCTTCGCGGCCTTGCCGGCGTAAGCGCAAACCTGGCAATACTCTTTGCCGGTCTCGACGTTTTTGATCTCGTAAGGCGTCAGGCTGTCGCCCGGCTTCAAGCCGGCGTGGGCGAAACCCGCTGCAGACAGGAGGGCCAGTAATGTTGCTAGTCTTTTCATAATCGGTGTTGGTTTATCATTTTGCGGACTGCTTCCAGTGACAGGCATTGGAGGGATTAGTTCAAGAAAAAAAAGGCATTTCATCCCCCGGCTACTTGCCGATCGCGATCAGCCGCTCGCGCGTTCTGAAAAACAGGGTTCCTTCGGAAATCGCAGGCGAGGCCATGCAGGTTTCATTCAGCCGGTTCGTTGCGATGACAGAGAACTTTCCGTCGGCAGGCACGACATACACGTTGCCGCCTTCGCTGGCGAAGTAAAGCTGACGGCCATCCGATACCGGCGACGCAGTAAATCCTTCGCTGCCGGACCCGAGTCGTTCACTGTAGGAGATCGCGCCGGTCTTCGCGTCGAAACAGGTCAGCACACCGTTATCGAGACAGCCATAAACGTGATTGCCGACCACAACGGGCGTTTGCATGTAGTTCCCTTGCCGGGCCTGGACCCAGGCAATGGCGGCGTTGGTGGCATACACTTCGGGAGGCGTGACGTCGCCCCGCGCATCGAGACGAATGGCTCGCATCGGACGGGACCGTCCGTGTGCGCTTGTGAAGTAGGCCATGCTGCCAGCGACGACGGGCGTCGGGACCGGAATGTCACCCCCGCCGTCGAGTTTCCAGATTTCCTTGCCGGTGGCAAAATCGTAGGCGCCCATGTGATGCCAGCCATTCACGAGGATTTGCGTTTGTTCGCCAACCTTCACCACGGTCGGCGTGCCCCAGGTCGGGACGTCTTTGCGCGGCGTGCCCCAGAGTTGTTTGCCATCGGAAAGGTCGAAAACTGCGAGAAAGGAATTGGTTTGAACGTCGCAAAGCAGCACCACCTTGCCGTCGTGGATGACGGGCGAACTGGCGAAACCCCATTGCGCGCTGGGCACCTGAAAGTATCCCGAATCCATCGGACCGAGATCCTTTTTCCAAACGAGTTGCCCCTCCAGGTCGAAGCAGAACAAACCTTCGGAGCCGAAGATGGCGACGATGCGCCGTCCGTCGGTCGCGGGAGTAGAGCTGCAATGACTGGATTTGGGGTGGCGCTTGACTCGCGGGACCGCCTCGTGGCCGAGCTTGTCCCAAATGATTTTTCCGGAGGCCTTGTCCAGCGCGAGCAACCGCCATTGGTGCGGCTCCTGGTCGTTCGCGGATGCGATATCGCCATAGAGTCCCACCTTGAGATCGGCTTTGCCCGGACGCACCGCGGTGGTCACGTAAACGCGTTCACCCCAGAGGATAGGCGACGAGTGAGCCAGTCCCGGAATTGTCGTCTTCCACCGGATATTCTCTCCTTTCTCAACATCCCACTGTGTCGGCGCGGTTGCGCTCGCGTCCACCTGGCCGACAAACCGATGGCTGTGACGAGCCCAAAGAACAGCGATGCCATTTTCATTTCGCTCCTTTCACGCGCATCCGCAGACCGTAAACATTCTTGCTGGCTGTGATGAAAAGGAGGTCGCGGTTTTCGCCGCCAAACGTGATGTTCGCCGTCCACGGTTCCGCCACGTCGATGTGTTCGATCTGTTTGCCGGTTTTGTCGAAGACCGTCACGCCCCGGCCGGTGAGATAAACGTTCCCTTCGTTGTCGAGCGTCATGCCATCGGAACCCAGTTCGCAGAAAAGCCGCTTGTTCGTGAGCGAGCCGTCCGCCTGGATGTCGTAGGCGTAGGTCTTGCCCGCGCCGATGTCGGCGACGTAAAGCGTCTTGCCGTCGGGAGTGCCGATGATGCCGTTGGGCTGCTTTAAGTCGGTGGCGACCCGTTTAGGGTCCTTGCGAATCGCCGCCAGGAAATAAACATGCTGACCGTCCTGCTGCATCTGCTTGTCGCGTTTCCAGTACGGCCGCGGGTAGAGCGGATCAGTGAAGTAAATGGCGCCGTCGGGCCGAATCCAGAGATCGTTGGGGCCGTTGAGCAACTTGCCTCCGAAATCTTTCACGAGCACGGTGACCTTTTTGTCGGGCGAGATGGACCAAAGTTCGTTCTTCTCGTCGGCGCAGGCGATGAGATTGCCGTCTTTGTCGAAGTAAGTGCCGTTCGAACGGCCGCACGGTTTCATCCAATCGTTGATGGTCCCGTCCGCGGCGTTCCATTTCACGATGCGGTCGTTGGGCTGGTCGGTGAAGAAGACGCTGCCTTCTTTGTCGGCGGCCGGACCTTCGGTGAACTCAAATCCGCCGGCCAGCTTTTCGAGCTTGGCCCCTGGCGCGATGATTTTGGAATCCGCCGAGTGCAGGGAACCGGCGCAGAGGAGTAGGATGAGAGCGGAGACAAACGAAGCGGAGGATGGCGCTTGCATGGCGGAGGTTAAACGGGAGCGCTGCCCCTGTCACGCCTGCATTAAGGGCGTTGAGCTGGATGGCAGCGCCAATGCACGAGAGCTTTTTTAGGGACGGGTTCTTCTTGGTTACCCGTTCAGAGCAGCTTCGACCGCAAATCCTCTCTGCGGTCTTCGCGCCTCCGCGGTTGAAAATGAAACCGCCGAGACGCGAAGAGCGCAGAGTAATCTATAAACGGGTGTTATGATTGACTAGCCTCGTCCATCTCGTCCATCCGCGACATAAAAAGACTTCACACAATGAAGAGGATGGACTAAGAGTTGTTCTGAACCCTTAGAACCGGAGCTTCTTTATGCGAAATGCATTTCTGTTTTTTCCCATCTGTTGTTCACTGTTTTTGGCGGTTGAAACCTCAACAGTCCGTGGCGGTGTTGCTTACCCTGATCCACCCGGCGGCTGGACGTATCTCTATAATGGCGACCAACTCACGGTCGCGGACGATGCCAGCGGGTTTGCGTCCCTGGACGGAACCTGGAGCCACAACAACGGTTCCGACCAATGGGACGGTTCTGTTATTGGCGGCGCTTTTACTACCGGCGGTGTCTTTGGAAGGGACAACGCGCCGGGAGGCGCCAATCTCATTACGGAAAACGGCGTCAGTTATCTGCGCATGCAGGACACCGGCGACCCGAGGGACTATGGTTATACCGACCCATGCAATCGGAAGGTCTATTTCGGGCACGATGTCGAAGCCGATGGAGGCGGCGCCGATATCATGGACACAGGGGTCACACTGACTTTTCGCGCCAGGATTCCGACTCCGAGCAACACGACATTCCCGTTGGACCCGCTTCACCGGGACGGACAGCAGGCCGCGGGGATTCAGCCCTATCCAGCGGAAGGAGACGGTTATGTGACCAGTGACGGCGGCAAGGGAAACTTTGTCGTTCGCCAGTCGTTGGGTGGCGCTATCGCATTTTCTCTGACGCAGACCAATGACACGACCGGCGGAGCCACAAATGTCAACCGCGCCAATTTTGCCGGATTGACGATGAACGAGTTCAACGGCAACCAGGTGAACGCCAACGTGAATTTCGGCCAGGGCACCGGCACCAACGTCATCGGTCTGGATCCAACGCAGTGGCATGAGTTCTGGATCGTCCTCCGGAAGGACCCGGCCAATATCGGGACGCATCAGGGCTTCATCTATCTGGACGGTTCGCTTACGCCCTTGGTCTTCCGCATCACCGCCGGCGACGGGAACGACTACCCGCAAAGCTACATCGCCTTTGGCGGCACCGCGACGCCGCAGAACTGGGCGTTGGACGTGGATTTCTTCGGGTATAAAATCGGCGCGGAATTTCCGCCCGGCGCTTTCGATAAGATTCCACCGGACATCACGGCCTTGTCGCCGGGGGAGAACGTGACCTTCTACCCGCCGGGTAACGGCATTTCGTTGTCGGTAACGACGCAAGGCACCAACAGTCTGCCGCCGAGCGGATTCAAGCTGACCTTGAACGGCGCGGACGTCAGCAGCGGTCTGAACGTCACAGGCACTCCACAAAGTCGCACCGCGACCTATACGAACCTTGCCACCAACACGATTTATAAGGGCGAGATCATGGTTTCGGACCAGGCCGGGCGCAGTTCCACCAACAAGCTCCTCTTCGACACTTTCGTCGAATCCACCGGTGTTCTTATTGAAGCTGAAGACTATAATTTCAACAGCGGCCAGTTCGCGGATAATCCGGCGCCGGCCGGATATTTCGGCTTCGCAGCCACGCCGCTGGTGGATTATTTCGACAAGACAGACACCACCTTCGGCACTTATCGGGACGCCGACGAGGTCGATACCCAGGCGGGGACCGACACCGTCCGTGCGAAATACAGCGACGCGGGCGCGACCGAGTACGTCGTGGGTCTGGTCGAGGCCGGTGAATGGCTCAACTACACACGCACGTTTCCGGCCGGCAATTACAACGTGTTTCTGCGCGCTTCGGCAACGGCACCGCAGCAATTGCTGTTGGACCGCGTCACGGGGGACCGAACCCAGCCCGGCCAGACGACGACTTCGCTGGGAACCTTTTCCATCACACCCACCGGCCGGTTGAAC
>QHPW01000187.1 GCA_003219675.1 Verrucomicrobiota bacterium | reverse complement strand
TCCGCCCCAGCGCCCGCGCCGCCTTGCCTAACGTCGCAAGCGTGACCGAAGTGTTCGATGCATCCAGCAAGCGGTCCACTGCCGCGCGGCTCGTTTTCATGCGTGCTGCCATCTCCGCCTTGGTGAGTTCGTTCTTCTTGAGCAACCCCGCCAATTGGAGAGCCAGCGCCTGTTTCATCGCGCGTTCTTCGACTTCATCGAGAACTCCGTGTTCCTTGAGAAAATCCCGGAAGTCACTTCCGCGATGGGTTCTTTTGCTCATAATCCTTGCAGATAAAGTTTCGGACTTCATTCACAAGCCACTATATCAAAAATGATACAGATGGACCAATAGCTTATTTGCGTGAAGATATTTCGTGCGCGAAGTCCTAGAGGCAAGAGCTGGAAGCCGCGCGGCGGGTCAAGATGGACCGCAGAGGGAAGCAGGGCGAGGAATATCTTGACGCGCCGCACGGCGACCCAAAATCAAACCCCGATTCACGCGCGAAACCTGCGACTGTGTTGCAGGCGATTAGCCGAATCATTCATGTCCGTACTCGTTTTACCCCGAAACTCGGGATTTTGGCTTCGGTCTGACAAGTCGCAAGCGGCTGTGGAGCCGAGCGTATAGCGAGCGGAACGCCGCGCCGCCGAACGGCAGGCGGAAGCAATGGGCGGATGCCCGACGCCGATGTGGAGTCCGTGACGAGCGCGAGCGACGTGATGCCGCGCGGACGAAGGAGCACGGAAACAAGCGAGCGTTGGTCACGGCGGATATAAGCCTTGAGCGCATCCGGCTTGGGATTCTGTGGTATGTGCCAAAGCGTTTGATCGATGTCAATTAGCTTCGGTTGGGACGTTGGCGGCGGGAGGCGGAGCGGTTCCGAAGGAGGGAAGCAAGGGCCGGAGGAAGTAGCGGAGCGACCGAGCCAAAACCCAACGGAAGCGCCACGCGACTGCGTCACCCCAAAGCCGGAACGAGCACGCGGAGTAGAGCGAGCAGCAGGGGCGTCGGGGTGCGGTCGCGGCACGAAGCGCGTGTTGGTTCCGGCGCATTTCCTCAGCGTGGACAGAGCGTCGATCATGTAGCCAATGTGAATCCTGAGCCGCCATGGCAGCAACTGTTGAACGGATTCTTGAAGATGCGCTTTCTCTTACGGATGACGCTCGTCTGCTTTTGGCGGAGCGTCTCGTGGAAAGCGTCAACGCGTCCGCAAACCCGGAAATCGAGGCGCGGCAACTCGCCGAGGTGCGCCGCCGGATGGCCGAAGTCAGCGACGGGCGAGTCAAGCTCGTTCCCGGTGAAGCCGCGCTGCGCGAGGTGCGCGAGGCCGTCCAGCGCGCCAGGTGATCTCAATGGGAAGGTTTCGTGACTGGCGGTGGAGCGAGGAGGTTGGTTTGGATTGTGGGGCAGACGATCACCAAGTACGTCTTGGTCTCTTTGCCGCCGGACTTATTCCAGACCGCCACACCACCACCGCTCGGGACCCGCGCATCCAGCGCGGACTGGAACATCATTCTGATGTTGACTGATTTCGCTGCAGGTCCGTCCGAGGTAGCGCGCACGACATTCGTCACCGCTTCAGTTACGTCGGCTATCACCGTCATGTGGAGATTCGTGCCGTTGACATGATGAACCAGGTCTAGCGTCGGACCATAAGTTGCATTCGTTCCGCCGATCTGGACCATGCTGGAAACCGACAACGTGGCCCGCAGTCCTTCAGGAGCAGTCACCCTGGGTGCGGCGAACAGATTCACACCCTCGGTGTTCTGGAGGCGTTGGCGAAGCAGCGAAACTTGCGAAGGGGTCAAGACGCACGCAGTCGTTCCATCAACGTTGGTGGACGTGGCTGACGGGAACACGTTTTGGCTGGCTCCTGGGGGTGAAATGCTGACGAAGTAAGCGGTTGCAAGCACCACATCCGGGTCCCCAAAGAGTCTCCGCCTAAGCGGTTCGAGAAACTTGAGTATATCCCGACGCAACTCGGCAATTTTTGATGGTGGCGAAGCTTGGGTGAGTGGGAGCCAGGTAATGCTCGCGCCAGTGCCGCCGCCCTCGGTGGCGTTACCGAGCGGCGAGGCCAGCAGCAACCCCGGGAAGACGAGCAGGGTGACATTGAACCATATTGTCGTCGCGCAGTTGGTATCGTCTTTCATACGATCATCTCAGTTGCACTCCCTCAACTCGTGGTTGAGCGCTCATTCCGCCCAGCGCTGGTCAGGGTGGACAGATTACTGACTACTGGACGCTGACGATTCAAGACTTTCTTCCATGATCCGGCCGTCGAACAGATGCACGCTCCGCTCGGCGCATCGGGCGAACCGCGGATCGTGCGTGACCATGCAGATCGTCGCGCGTTCGCGATGGAGGTCGCGCAAGAGTTCCATCACCGCCTCGACGTTTTTGGAGTCGAGGTTGCCGGTCGGCTCGTCGGCGAGCAGAATGGACGGCTGGCCGCCGAGCGCGCGGGCGACAGCGACACGCTGCTTGGTGATGCCTTCGATTTTAATCAATGCGTCGTCTGTTATCATGGGGCAGTAAACAGTGGTCGGTTGTCAGTTGTCCGTGGTCAGCCGTCAGTCAGCTTTCACGGATCACGTTTCACGCTTCAACGCCTTTAACGATTTAGCGTTCATTCATATCTCAGCGCCTCCATCGGATCAACTCTGGTGGCCCTCCGGGCCGGCAGCAAGCAGGCCAGCAGCGCGACAGCCAGGACGACCAGGACGACCACGGCCAGGACGACAGGGTCGGTCGGACTGACCCCGAAGAGTTGATTTCGCAGAAGGCGCGTGAGCCAAAACGCGGCAAGGAGCCCCACAGCGACTCCAACGATAACCAGACGCGCGCCTTCTCTGATGACCATGCCCAGGACGTCGCGACGGTCCGCGCCGAGGGCCAGGCGGATGCCGATTTCGCGCGTGCGCCGTGCGACGGAGTAGGCCAGCACGCCATAGATGCCAAGGGCCGCCAGGAACAGCCCGACCCCGGCGAACACGACCAGGTAAATCATGTAAGTGCGTTGGGCCACCGTGGAGTCGTAGAGCACCTGTTGC
The DNA here is from genome assembly GCA_003219675.1 of Verrucomicrobiota bacterium. Lineage (GTDB taxonomy): Bacteria > Verrucomicrobiota > Verrucomicrobiia > Limisphaerales > AV2 > AV2. The sequence goes on along the minus strand of QHPW01000187.1, from coordinate 4,155 downwards.
ACCACCTTGATCTCTGGAGTTGGCATCGCCGGCTCAACCGCCTTCAGTTCCTTGTGAATGGCCCGGAAAAGATCGTGAGGGTCCTGTTGCGTTCGCACAACGAACCACGCTGCTAGGCCGATAATGTCAAACTCGTGGTACGGTCGGAAGAAGATTGGCTGTATCGATTGGTCATATTTGTAAAGCCGCGCGTCGGCGACGACGCCAACGACCTCATAAACCTTGTCGCCGGCTCTCTCTGGTTTGCGCAATTTATTGCCCACGGCCTTTTCTCCCGGCCAGCAGAGCCGGGCCGCCGATTCATTGAGGATCACCGTTCCGGCTTTCTCGCCAATGTCGCTCTTCTCGAAATACCGCCCGGCCAGGAGCGGAACGCGCATTGCCCGGAAACAATCGCTCTCTTCCACGCCGCAACCGGCGGAATAGAGTTCCACCGGATTCGATCGACCATCGATCACGAACTTGTCTCCCCAGAGTGCGTCCTTGAGAATGCCCGCCGCCTTGACGCCCGGCAGCGCGGCGAGCCGGCGGTGCGCGTCGGAGAAAAAGACGTTCCTCAACAGGCCTCGGGCTTGCTTCTGGTTTGGGTCACCGGATCGTAACCGGGATTCACGTGCAGCAGTCGAACTACGCTTTGAATCATCAGTCCTGCTCCCGTGAGCAAGACCAGTGACAGCGCCACTTCGATAATGACCAACGCGCCGCGATACTTGCTGCGGCTCACGCCCGCCGTCGCGCCGGTCCCTGCTTGCTTGAGGGCATTATTGAGCCGGCTACGGCCTGCGTGCCAGGCCGGCGCTAGGCCGAACACCAACCCTGTGATCACGGAAACCAGCAGCGTGAAACCCAATGCATGACCATCGATCTGAACCGGCTTCAAACGCGGCATTCCTGGGGGAATCAGCACCACCAGCATTTTCATCCCCCAGTAGGTCACGCCCACGCCGGCGAGTCCTCCAAGGCAGCCCAGCAGAACGTTCTCAGTCAACAGTTGCCGCATCAGTCGCACCCGCGCTGCTCCAAGGGCGGCCCGAATCGCCAATTCCTGCTGACGCCTCTCAGTCCGGGCCAGCGTCAGATTTGCGACGTTCACACACGCGATCAGCAGGACAAAGCCAATCGCGCCGAGTAAACCGAAGAGGGTCCCTCGGAGGTCCTCGGAACCATAACCCCCTTGGAAATGGTAGCGCAGCGGCCGAATCCAGAAGCCCAACCCTTGCGGCCTTTGACGCCACTCATGGCCATAATCGTTGTCTGACGCGTGGTCTTTCATCAACCGCTGTGCCACGGTATCCAACATCGCTTGCGCCTGCTCGTCCGTGATGCCCGGCTTTAGCCGCACGAGCACCTGGGTATTGGGGCCTGTCAGCACGCCGGCCGACAAACGACGGGGTTCTGAAGGCACCCAAACCAACGGATCAACCTCTCGCGGGAACCGAAAATGGGGAGGCATCACGCCGACCACCGTAAAGTGGCGCCCGCTCAGTGCAATCGTTTTGCCGATCACACCCGCATCGCCGGCGAAAAGCTTCTGCCACGACGCGTAGCTCAGGACAACCACCGAATCCGCGGTAGGGTTCCCATTTTCGTCCACGGGAGTCGCTACGTCTTTGGCAAAGGTCCGGCCAAGAATCGGCCGAATATTCCAGAGCGCGAAAAAGCTGGGCGAAACCATTTCTCCCGCGACATAATCGCTGAAGTCTTCGGCCTTTCTGTACAAACCGACGCCGTCTGACCACACGAAATCCGAAAAGAAGTCCTGGTTCGCCATCAAGGCTTCCAGCACGGGTGGAGACACTCCATAAAAAACAACTTTGTTGTGAGTGTCGTAAGCGCACTCGCCGATCTGCATCAGCCGGTTTGGTTCCGGTCCAGGAACGGGGTTCAACAGCACCGTGTTCACCACGCTGTAGATGGCCGTGTTCGCCCCCATGCCAAGCGCGAGCGTGAGCACAGCCACGGCGGTGAAGCCAGGATTCTTGCGGAGCATTCGTGCGCCGTAGCGAACATCCTGGCCCAAGTTTTCAATCCAACTTAGCCCGCGCTGATCGCGACAGGTCTCCTTGATGGATTCGATCCATCCAAATTGTCGCAGCGCCGCGTAGCGCGCTTCCTCCGGATTCATGCCTGCTTCGATGTTCGAGCTTGCGCTTCTGGAACAGCACGCGGAGTCGAAGTTGAAGTTTTCGCCACCAGTTCACGGATTCACAATTCACGGTTTACGATGTAACGATTCAAACTTGGAACTTTCATTCACATCTCAGCGCCTCCATCGGATTTACTCGTGCCGCCTTTCGCGCCGGCAGCCAGCAGGCAAATAAAGCCACGGCCGAAATTAACAAACCAACAGCAACGAACGTCAGCGAATCCGTGCTGCTGACGCCGAAGAGGTACACGCGCAAGACCCGACCGGTAGCGAGGGCGGTAATTATCCCGATCACCCCACCGACGGCCACGAGCACGAGGCCCTGGCCCAGGATGAGCCGAATCACCTCGGCAATCTGTGCGCCCAGCGCCATCCGGATGCCAATCTCGCGTGTGCGCCGCGCCACGTTATAAGCGAGCACGCCATACAGACCGATGGCAGCCAGGAACAATCCCACGCCAGCAAAGATGCATAGATAAAGCATCACCGCCCGGTGACCCGCCATCGCCGCGCGCAACACCTCTTGCAGGTTGAAGAACTCAGGCATCCGTGGATCAGCGCCGGCTGCTTTTAGGGCTTGACCGATCGGCTTGTAAAGCGTCCTGGGATCGACTGCGGCCCGAACAACCAGGAAACTCGGCCCCGTCTCAATGTTCATAGCCTTTTGTAGCGCGCGATAAAATGTGGGCTGCGGCGCCGCGTGGCCGGTATAATCGCGCGCGTCACCCACAACGCCGACGACATCATAGGCTAGATCCGCGCCCCATTCCTTCGCCCAAAAGCGTTTCCCGACGGCCTCTTCGCCCGGCCAGAGTCGTCGGGCGGCCGTTTCATTGATCAGGACGCGACGGGCCTTTTCTCCCGCGTCGCTGCGATCCAGCCAACGTCCCTGCTTCAGTGGCACACGCATGACGCGCAACGGATCGGCCTGTTCGACACCAATCCTATAGTTCATCAACTGGATGCGCAGCGAGTCAGGAGTGGTCCAGACTTCTGCTTCACGACCCCCGAATCCCACGCCCGTAGCGACTACTCCTGGGATGGCCGCGATGCGTTGCTGGGCATCGGCGAAAAATGCGAAGAGCGCGGTAACGGCTTTGTCCAGGTCGGCCGGGTTCCACCCGGTTGGAAGATAACGATTGAACAGCTCAAGGGCGGACGGATAAACGCGCACGATGTTCTGCGCGTCGATCGGATTCATCCGTAGCAGGCCGATCACGCTGCGCACCATCAATCCCGCGCCGGTCAACAGCACGAGGGCCAGCGCAACTTGGCCAACGATCAAGGACCGGCTGAACCGTGCACGCCGCCGATCCTGCGTGCTGGTGGCGGCGCCCAGCTTTAGAACTTCGCTCAAGTTGGATCGCCGACCTTGCCACGCCGGCGCAAGGCCGAAGAACAGGCCGGTGACGAGCGTCACGCCGGACGCGATACCCAGGACACTCGAGTTGAGCCGGATGGGTTTGAGACGCGGCAAGTCCGCCGGAATGAGCTTCGGCAGGAGATCGAGACCGAAAGCGGTGACAGCGAGACCGGCCGCGCCGCCGAGAATCGCGAGCAGCAAACTCTCAGTCAACAACTGGCGAAACACGCGGGCGCGGCCGGCGCCCAACGCGGCGCGCACCGCCAATTCCTGGTGCCGGGTCTCCGTGCGCGCCAGTTGGAGATTCGCGACATTGGCGGCGGCAATGAACAGCACGAACGCTATCGCGCCCAGCAAGAGGCCGAGAGTGCGACGCACTTCCGGCTTGCTGAACATTTCGCCCAGGTCGCGGCATTGGAACTCGTATTCGGCGGCAATCTGACTCTCTTTGGCCTGACGGTGCGAGACCACGTCGAGGAATGCTTGCACCTGGGCTGTCTCGACGCCGGGCCGCATTTCCGCAATGACCCGAGTATTTGCCAGCCAATCGCCTCCGGTGGGATCAGGATCCTGGACTGGCCGCCAGTATTCGTCGTAGCGGGCCGTTGGAAAGGAAAAGTGGGGCGGCATGACGCCCACCACGGTC
>QHPW01000186.1 GCA_003219675.1 Verrucomicrobiota bacterium | reverse complement strand
GACAAATCCGAAACCGATTCGACCTGGGAGGAAGCGAAGCGGGAATTATACGGACAACAAGATATGTATTCCGGGGTCTGGAACCAGTATCAGAAGAACTTCAAGGCAGCCACCACCGGTTTTGGGCGACCAGAATACGACGAGACGAAAGTTGAAGAACTGAAAGAAGGCCTGCTCGAAGCCCTCAAAAACGCGACTAACATCCGCAATTTGAAACCGGAGGAGACAATCACCGTCTGCGTCTTCGGCGGCGCGAGCCCGGCTCCGGGGAAGGCCAAGGCGGCCGCCAAAACCAAACGAGTAACGGTCGCGCCTGACGACGAGGGAAATCAAGTGCTCCTGGAGGATCGTGAAGATGGAACACCCGCCCACGGCACTATCATGACGATTCGCGCCAAGAATTCAGACGCTGACGCTTTTGCCAAGGGCAAGTTAAATCTCGACGAGTTCCGCAAGAAGGCGAGCTTCACGACCTATGCCGGTGACACCGGCGGGTGGAGCGGCCCGAACTGGTTCGGCTTGACGGCACCCTGAAAATTTCGAAGCTCATACAAAATGAGCAACGGGGCGCGGGCTTTAGCCCGCTTCACCGTTCGCAGCCGGAGGACGCTGGAAATTCCCGCCCTGCGTTCGCCTCGCGTGCTCAAGCGGTGTGAACGCAGCGCTCCGCATGCGGCGCAGTCTCGTTACCATCGCCGGGACCCACCAAGGACGGACGCAGCGTTCGTTTTGTCTTTTTGTTTGCAGTCTCCACGCAACACCGGGCATCTTCGGTCCATGCGGCGTGGGTGGATATTCTCTTGTGCGACGCTCCTTTTGCTAACCGCCTCCCTGTCAGCGAAATCGCTGACGCTTTACGTCGCGACGAACGGAAACGACGCCTGGTCGGGGCGCCTGGAAAAACCCGCTCTCGACGGCAAGGACGGCCCGCTGGCAGCGCTGCCGGCGGCGTTGGAAAAGACGCGCGCGGCGCGTCAGAATTCCGCCAAAACGCCCGACCGCATTTCTATTCTGTTGCGCGGCGGCACCTATTCCGTCGCGCAACCCGTCGTGCTGGCGCCGGAAGATTCCGGTTCTGACGCCGATCATCCGCTCACCATCGCTGCATATCGGGACGAGAAGCCTGTTTTGTCGGGCGGCCGCCGAATCCGTGGTTGGAAGAAGGTCGAAGGCAAATCCGGCTTGTGGCACGCCACGATTCCCGAAGTCCGCGAAGGGAAATGGTATTTTCGCCAACTGTTCATCAACGGTCATCGGAAGCAACGGGCGCGGACGCCGAACAATGGCTACTTGGAGGCGGAAGGCGAATATCTCGCGGAGAACCCGGTCCGGTTCAAATACCGCGACGGCGACATCAAAAAAGAGTGGGCGGGGACCGATGCCGAGTTGATCGCGTTGCACAAGTGGGTTGATCTCCGCCAGTTCATTCGCGAAGTGGATCTGGCCAGTCACGTCGTCACGCTCTCCGCCAACATCTCGCCTCATGTCAAAGAACCCAAGGCACGCTATTACATCGAGAACACCGCCGACGCGCTCGATGCGCCGGGCGAATGGCATCTGGACCGCAAGACCGGCGTGGTGAGTTACCGTGCCGAAGCGGGCGAAGATTTGAACAAAGCCGAGGTCATCGCGCCGCTCATCCATTCAACATTGTTGAAGCTGGAAGGCGATTTCTCCGCCAGAAAACCGGTGCAGCACGTTGTTGTGCGCGGACTCACCTTCGCGCACACGGACTGGGCGCTGCCTGAAAACGGTTATTTGGACACCCAGGCCGCCGTCCACGTGGGTGGAGATGTTTTGCTCGAAGGCGCGACCGACTGCCACATAGAAGGCTGCGCTTTTGTCCATCTCGGCGGCTACGCTCTGGAACTGGGCAAAGGTTGTCAACACTGCCAGGTCAACGCGAACGAGTTCACTGATATAGGCGGAGGAGGCATTCGCGTGGGAGAAAGCGCGAAACGAGCGGACGCGTTCGAAATGAACTTCGGTCATGTGATCAGCGACAATCATCTGCATCAACTCGGCCGCGTCTTCGCGCCGGCGGTCGGCATCATCATTTTCCAGAGCGGCCAGAATCACGTCGCGCACAATCACATTCACGACCTTTACTACAGCGCCATTTCCGTGGGCTGGAACTGGGGCTATCAGGAAACGCCCTGCCGTGAAAACATCATCGAGTTCAATCATCTCCACGACGTCGGCCAGGGCGTGTTGAGCGATATGGGCGGGATTTACACGCTCGGCATCCAGAAAGGAACAGTCCTTCGCAACAACCTGATCCATGAGGTGAACTCCTATTCCTACGGCGGCTGGGGCCTTTACACCGACGAAGGGAGCACTGACATCGTGCTGGAGAACAACGTGGTTTACCGCTGCAAGAGCGCCGGATTCCACCAGCATTACGGCCGCGAAAATATCATTCGCAACAACATCTTTGCTTTCGGCAACGAGCATCAACTCATGCGCACCCGCGAGGAGGAGCACGTCTCCTTCGTATTCACCAACAACATTGTCTATTTCGACTCCGGCGATCTGCTCGGCAGCAACTGGAAGAACGAGAAATATGCGATCGACCACAATGTCTATTTCGACGCGCGACCAGACGCGTCAGACGCGACCATGAGGTTTGCGGGCGTCGGCTTGGACGAATGGCGCAAGCGCGGGCATGACCCGCATTCAATCATCGTTGACCCGCTGTTTGTGGCTCCGCGACAATCTGACTTTCGTCTCAAACCCGGCTCCCCTGCCCTGCAACTCGGTTTCAGGCCCATTGATTTACGCGAAGTTGGCGTGCGCAAAAAGTTCAAGCAGCAGGTGCGCGACACGGACTGAGCCGGAAATTCGTGTTGATTCGTATGCATTCCTGGTTAAATCACCCCGATGAAAATCGAATCTCTGCGCATTGGAATGAAAGTGCGCCATCCGCAGTATGGCCTCGGCGAAGTCAAATCCATTGCTGGGCCGCGCACGGTTTCGCCCGAAACAAGCGGGTTGGAGCCGGCCGAACCCACGGCGGCGGTCTCCGGGTTGGAAATGCCTCTGGAACAATTTTTGCGGGCTACCGTTACAACCCTCCTCGAGGGCCTGGGTTACGAGAATCCGCATTCTGTCGTTGACCAACTGGGCGTGAGGTGGCAGCGAGGCAAACTTGTGCTCCACCCGGCCGATGCTTCACTCCAGACCAAAGAGGTTCCTCTGGAAGTTTTCTTTCACAAATTGGTCGGCATCCGAAATCAGTTGCGGGTGTTGGAGCAGAAGATCAACAGCCATCCCAACCTGACAGACGGCGAAAAGGTGGAGTTACAACAATACGTGACCCGCTCCTATGGTTCACTGACCACATTCAATCTGCTGTTCAAAAACAAAGAGGACCAGTTTTCGTCAAAGGGAGAATAGCTGCCAGCAGCTTCGTCACTTGACCCACTTCTGAACGCCGCCGAATTCACCGGGAGCGTGCGGGAAATGAAACGTTACCCGGCTATTGGGAAGGCGCCCCCTCCGCCGGCAACAGCGCCTTCACCATCGCCAGCAGCGACGTCGTGGTGTAGGGTTTGGGCAGAATTCTATCCGGCCGAAACGGATACTTCTCGATCTCCTCGTCCAGAACGTTGGCGCTCGCGGCGATGACCTTGAGCGTGGGGTGGATCAACTTGCAACGGTGGATCAACTCCAGTCCGTTGATGCCCGGCATGCGAAAGTCACTGATCAAGAGGCCCGGCCGCGCGTCACCGGATTGCAGGACGGACAGCGCCTCCAGCGGATCGGAAAACACCCGAGTCTGATACCCTGCTCTGGTGAGAAAAATGTTGACCATTTCGCCCAGCTCGGCGGAGTCATCCACCACGAAGATAAGCGACGGCGATTTCTGGTCTGGGGTCGTTGGTTTTGGGTCCTGCCCGTTCATAGACTGCAGCCACCAGGCACAGTACTTCTCAGTGCGAGCTGCTGGATTGCGAAGAGAGGACGCCATAAACCAGCGGCAGTGTCAATGAAAAAAGCCGTTTTGAATGGACACAGCACGGGTCAATTTGATTAGTTCAATTCAACAACCCTTACCGAGACCAAAGTTATGTCCCCTTTTCTGGCGGAACTCATCGGCACCATGATCCTGATTATTCTTGGCGACGGCGTGGTCGCCAACGTGGTCTTGAATAAATCGAAGGGGCAGAACTCCGGGTGGATCGTCATCACCACGGGCTGGGCCCTCGGAGTGGCGGTGGCCGTTTACTGCGTCGGCGCGATCAGCGGCGCGCACCTCAACCCGGCGGTCACCCTTGGCCTGGCGGCGATTGGAAAATTCTCATGGAGCCTCGTGCCGGCTTACGTTCTTGCGCAAATGACGGGCGCGGTGATCGGCAGCGTGGTGGTTTGGCTCGCCTATTTTCCGCATTGGAAGGAAACCGCGAACGCAGGATCGAAACTGGCCGTTTTCTGCACCAGCCCGGCGATCCGAATGGCTCCGATGAACCTGGTCACCGAGATTATCGGTACCTTCGTTCTGGTGCTCGGCGTGCTGGCGATCCTCTCTCCGGGCAACCTGTTGCCGAATTCCGGTTTCGACAAAGGATTCGGCCCATTCCTCGTGGGATTGCTGGTCTGGTCAATTGGATTGTCGCTCGGCGGGCCCACCGGTTACGCGATCAATCCCGCCCGCGACTTTGGGCCGCGCCTGGCTCATTTCTGTTTGCCGATTGACGGCAAGGGAGATTCTGACTGGAACTATGCATGGGTGCCCATTGTCGGCCCGATCCTCGGCGGCATTTCTGGCGCCTGGTTTTACAAGCTCCTCTGGAATCCCGCGTGAGCCAGGGTTGAAAAGCATGGAGCGTGGTAACTTGAATGTCCGAACCACCGGTAGGGCGGGCTGTCCCCAGCCCGCCGCGGCGCAGTGCGGACACCGCGCCATACCCGATTAAAACAGCACTTTCCAGAACCTCGATGAAATACATTTTAGCCCTGGATCAGGGAACCACGAGTTCTCGCGCCATCATTTTCGATCACGCCGGCGCCATTCAGGCGGTGTCGCAAAAGGAATTCGCTCAAATTTTTCCAAAGCCCGGTTGGGTCGAGCACGATGCCAACGAGATTTGGGCCACACAAGCAGGAGTCGCCGCGCAAGCGCTCGCCCAGGCCGGTCTGGCAGCCGGTGACATCGCGGCCATTGGCATTACCAATCAACGTGAAACCACCGTGGTCTGGGACCGAAAGACCGGCAAACCGATCTGCAACGCCATCGTCTGGCAGGACCGGCGCACCGCGGCCATGTGTGACCGTCTCAAAGCCCGCGGCCTGGAGAAGGTGATCCGCAAAAAGACCGGTCTGGTGTTGGACGCCTATTTCTCCGGTACCAAACTTCAGTGGATCCTGCAACACCTGCCCGGCGCGCGCGCGAGGGCCAAAGCAGGCGAACTGGCCTTTGGCACCGTTGACTCGTGGCTGGTGTGGAACCTGACCGGAGGCAAACAGCACGTGACCGACGTGAGCAACGCCTCGCGCACCCTGCTGCTCAATATCACGACCGGCGATTGGGACGACGAATTGCTCGAAATCTTCGCCGTGCCGCGTTCGGTCCTGCCGGAAGTGCGTTCCTCGAGCGAAGTGTACGGCGAGGCGTCCCATTTTTCACCGCCGATTCCGATCGCAGGCATCGCTGGAGATCAACAGGCGGCGCTGTTCGGGCAGGTCTGCAATCGACCCGGCATGGTCAAGAACACTTATGGCACGGGCTGCTTCATGTTGATGAACACCGGCAGCAAACCCATCGCATCGAAAAACAATCTATCTTCATCGCCGGCGCCGTGGTTCAATGGCTGCGGGACGGCCTGGGGATTATCAAATCGTCGGCGGAAGTCGAATCGCTTGCGGCGCAGGTGCCTGATACCGGAGGAGTTTATGTTGTCCCCGCATTTGCCGGACTGGGCGCTCCGCATTGGGACCCCTACGCCCGAGGCGTGATCGCGGGCCTCACGCGCGGCACCACAGCCGCCCACGTCGCGCGCGCCGCTCTCGAGGGCATCGCTTACCAGGTGATGGATGTGCTGCACGCCATGGAAGCCGACGCCGGCATTCGACTGAAAGAATTGCGCGTGGACGGCGGCGCGTGCGCCGACAATCTCCTTATGCAGTTCCAATGCGACCTGCTCGGTGTTCCGGTGGTGCGCCCCAAGGTTTCTGAAACGACGGCCCTCGGCGCCGCCTATCTGGCGGGATTGGCGGTCGGTTTCTGGAAGGACCAAACGGAAATCGCCGGCCAATGGCAGATGGATCATCGCTTCGTTCCCGCCATGAAACCGGTTACGCGAAAAAAGCTTTGCGCCGGATGGACAAAGGCGTTGGCGCGGGCCAAAGCGTGGGAGGTTTAAGGAATGACGAAATCTGAATGACGAAGAAATACCGATATTCAAATGTCGAATGGAATGCAGTAGCGACAAGGTCCTGATTGGCAGAAGTCATTTCCAACTCGCGGTAGGGTCGGCGCGCTGCGCCGACCGGACGCCGCAGCGCGGCGTCCCTACCATTTCGGAAAATCTATTTGGCAATTGCTCTAGAACCCTATTCAGCAGTTCCAACCTCACTGCTTGGAGTTTCGGCAATTGGGATTTCATTTGTCATTCGGATTGCGGGCCTTGAACCTTTCGGCGCGCCCTCCCGCGCGTGGCGAAAATCGGTCCGTGGGGGCCCGCTGTCACCCTACGCCAAGATTTCCATCACCGGTTCACCTTCCGAAATGAGCACCGGCCTGTCTCCCGCGCCGCGAACCTCCGTGTGTGGATCGATGCCGAGCAGGCAGTAAATCGTCGCCGCCAGATCCTCCGGACGCACCGGATCCCGGGTCGGAAACGAGGCGGTCTTGTCGGATTCGCCGTGGACGAAACCGCGCTTCACGCCACCGCCGGCCAGCAAAACCGTGTAACAATCCGGCCAATGATCGCGACTGGCCTTTTCGTTGATCTTCGGCGTGCGGCCGAACTCGCCCATCCACACCACCAGCGTCGTGTCCAAAAGCCCGCGCTGGTCCAGTTCCTCCAGCAATGTCGGCAGGGTCTGGTCGGTCATGGGCAGATGATACTTCTCCAGCACCGGGAACATTTTCTTGTCGTTGTTGCCGTGGGTGTCCCAGCCGCTGCCGACGTCGCCGCCAATGTTCGGGGAAAAGTACGCCGTGACAAACTTCGTCCCGGCCTCCACCAGTCGCCGCGCGAGCAGACAACTCTGGCCGTAGGTCGTGCTGAAAGCTTCGCGCAACTTCGGTGAATCGAGCATTGCCAGCGCCTTTTCGTAATAGGCATCCATCCCACGCGCCTGCGCCGAATGCTCCATCAGACTCGATTGTTTATCGATGATCTTTTGAATCGAGCGCCGATGCATCAACCGCTCATAACTGAGGTTCGCCGGCAGATTGAGTTCGGGCAGCTTAAAATCCTGCTTGTTCGGGTCGCGGGTGACGAGCAGGGGGTCGTGCACCTTGCCGAGAAAACTCGCCCCCTGGCCCGGCGTGATCGTCCCATCGCCGATGACCCAGGGCAGGGCCACAGATGTGGGCATCGCGCCGCTGGCCGGCGCCAGATCATCCACCACGGACCCGAACGCGGGGAACAATTCCGGCGAATCGCGCAACGTGATGTCATCCACCGGCGGCG
>QHPW01000185.1:5644-9505 GCA_003219675.1 Verrucomicrobiota bacterium | reverse complement strand
GTGTTCACGTCGATGGCGACGAGGGCCTCGGTTTCGTCGATGACGATGTACCCGCCGCTCTTGAGGTGAACCTGGCGGGCGAAGGCGGTTTCGAGCTGGCGGGTGATATTGAAGCGGTCGAAAACCGGCTGCGAATCCGTGTAGAGCTTGACCTTGGAAATAGAGCGCTGGGAGATGCGCCCGATCATTTCGCGGACGCGATCGTAATGCCTCGAGCTGTCGATGACGATACGCTCGACGTCCTCGGTGAGGAAGTCGCGCACGGTGCGCTCGATGAGATCGGGCTCCTGGAAAACGCAGGTGGCCGAGGGCTGTTTGTTGATTTTTTCCTGAATCTGCTTCCATTCGTCGATCAACAAAGCCAGGTCGCGGACGAAGTAACGTTTCTGCTGGCCTTCGCCGACGGTGCGGATGATGACGCCCATGCCTTCAGGGATATTGAGTTCGCGCAGAATTTTCTTCAGGCGCTGGCGTTCCTCGTGATTTTCGATTTTCCGGGAGATGCCGCTTTGATCGGAATTGGGCAGCAACACCAGATAACGGCCGGGCAGGGCGAGGTTGGTCGTCACTCGCGGTCCCTTGGTGCCGATGGGGCCTTTGGTGACCTGCACGATGATATCGCTGCCGGGCGGGTAAAGGCGGGGGATGTCGCGTTGGGTGACCCGGGGTTTGTCGCGTTTGCGGCCTTCGCGCTCGACGATTTCGACGCTGCTGTCGAAGCTGCTGGGAACGATGTCCCAGTAGTGAAGGAAGGCGTTTTTCTCGAAGCCGATGTCCACAAACGCCGCTTTCAACCCGTCCTCGAGATTCTTGACTTTGCCTTTGAAGATGCTGCCGACCAGGCGTTCGTCGCTGGTGCGTTCGATGGTGAATTCCTCAAGCTTGCCTTCCTCCAGCACGGCGACACGGGTTTCGAGCGACTCGGCATTGATGATGACTTCCTTGTGGAGTTTTTTAACGGGCTTGATCAGGCGCTGGACCTTTTTGATGACTTTGGTGGCGACAACTTTGATCGCGTCAACGATGCCCTGGGGAGGCTGTTCTTTGACCTGTACCGGTTGGTAGCCGGATTCCTCCTCCCTGACCTCGGCGGGGATGGCGAGGTCAGGCTCGCGGAAATCGCGTTTCCTGGGTTCGCCCGTTTCAGGGGCGTGGCCGGGGGCGGGGGCATCGGCGGGCAGACCGGCGGCGATATTTTCCGCCCGGTGAATTTCACGTTCGTGACGCGCGCGGTCGAAGACCGATTCGTCGCTCGGTTTTTCACCGAGCGCTTCGGCGCGGGCCTCGCTGGCGGCGCGGTCGGCGCGTTGCGTGTTGGCAGACATTCCGCCACTGGGACGGAACCGGTGATAATCAATAGTTTCTTCGATAGAGGTAAACGTTCTGCAAAATGCCGGCGGCGATCAACGAGCAGAGCACTGAAGACCCGCCGTAACTGAGCAGCGGCAGTGGAATACCCGTCACCGGCATCAGGCGAATGTTCATGCCGATGTTGATGAAGACATGACTGAAGAGCAGTGTGACCACACCCACCGCCAGCAATTTGCCCAGGCGATCGCGCGCCTGGCCGGCGATGCGGATTCCGGTGAACAGAATCAAGGTGTAAAGGGAGAGAACCACCACGCTGCCCAGGAAACCTTTCTCCTCGGCAACCACAGAGAAAATGAAGTCGTTGTGGGCCACGATCGGCGGCAGATAACCCAGCATGATCTGCTGTCCGTTTCGCCAGCCTTTGCCCCAAAAACCGCCCGAACCAACCGAGATCAACGCCTGCTTGACGTTCCAGGAGTCGTTGCGCTCCTGGAGCCGCGCTTTCTGCCGTTCGGCTTCGGTGGTTTTATCCGCGGCGAAATCGCGGCCGAAATAAACCCACAACCGGCGGCGTTGATAGTCTTCCACCTTGATCTGCCAGTTGGGTGGCGCAAACAATATATCCACCAGCAACAGCGCCACCAAAACTCCCACGGCGCCGATCAGTCGCATCAGGAACCGCGTCGGCACCCCGGCCACGTAAGTCATCACCAGCCCCACCGGCAGCAGCACCAGCGCGGAGCCCAGGTCCGGCTCCTTCAAAATGAGCAGGAACGGCAGCGCCGTGAGAGCGACGGCTTTGACGAACACCACGGGTTGACGCAGTTCTTCGGTCGGCCGGCTGAGGAAATGCGCCTGGATGAATATGAACGACAGCTTGGCGAACTCGGAGGGTTGCAATTGGAAAAACCCGAGATCAATCCAGCGCCGCGCGCCCAGTCGATACGCTCCGATGTGGGGAATCAGGACGGCAACCAGCAACAGAATCGTGGCCCAATAGGCCACGATGGCCCAGCGGGCCAGCGAATGATAGTCGATCAGGCAAATGCCGACCGCGGCGGTCGCCCCGACGGCATACCAGATGATCTGCCGGACATAATACTGGTTAAGCCAGGCGGTGGTTTCAGACGGCGGCTTGGCGCTGTAAATGAACGCGACACCGATGGCCATGAGGCCGTAAATGGCCACGATCATTTGCCAGTCCACGGGCGATTTGCGTTCGTTTAGGCGCGTTTCAAACATTTTATTGCTTCGCCAGCGTTTCCGGTTTGTTCGATTTCATCTGTTGTTCGCGTTTCTGCAGCGCCCGATAAACCTGCTGCGCCACGGGGGCGCAGGTCGCGCCGCCGGAGCCGGCTTGCTCCGTTTCCAGCATGACCACGACCACGTAACGCGGGTCGCTGTAGGGCGCGAAAGAGGCAAACCAGGTGGTATGTCCTACCGTTTTGCGGCCCTGTTTGATTTGAGCCGTGCCGGTCTTGGCGCAAATCCTCATGCCGGGCACCGCCGCTCTGGTGCCGGTGCCTTCCGAATCCTCCACGTCTGCCAGCATGGCGTCGCGAACCGTATCCAGGCTGGATTTGCTGATTTTCAATTCGTCTCGAACCCGCGAGCGAAACGTCAGCGGTTGCTGGTCGGTGAAAGGGTCTTGCGGTTCGATGCGTGCCACCAGGCGCGGCCAGAAGACCTTGCCGCCGTTGGCGACGGCGGAGATCATCACCGCGACCTGCAAGGGGGTGACGTCGATTTCATGGCCGATGGAAAGGTTGGCCGTGTTTCCCTCGAACCACGCGCCGCCGAGTTTTTGTTCGCGCCATTCGCGCGTGGGCAGATTGCCGGCGGCCTCCTGGCGCGGGAGAATTCCGGTGCGCTCACCCAGGTGGAATCGTTTGCCCATTTCCACGATCCGGTCCACGCCCAGTTTCAGCCCCTGGTGGATGAAATAGGGGTTGCTTGATTTCACTAATGCCCTTCGGAAATTAAAATCACCTGGACCGGCAGTATCCCCGATCGGGGGGTGTCCGCGAGTGAGTTCGTAGTAGCCTTTGCTATGGTAAATCTCGTTGGGATTAATCGTTCCTGCTTCCAGTCCGGCGAGGCCGACGACGATTTTGAAAATGGATCCTGGCGCGTAATTCTCCTGCATCGCGCGGTTGATTTGGGGACGCAGTTTCGGGTCGTTTAACCGTTGCCACTCCTCGCGGGAGAGTCCGGAAACAAACTCGTTCGGATCGAAGCTTGGGTTGGAGGCCATCGCGATCAGCTCGCCGCTGCGCGGGTCCATGACCACCACGGCGCCGCGGGGCGGGCCGGAATAAGGGACTGGCGCCGAGCGCAACGCTTCTTCCGCCGCCTTCTGGATGGCCAGGTCAATCGTCAGGTAAACGTTTTGACCGGCTTCCGACGGGCTCCAGACATTTTCCGACTGGCGATAACCCAGGCTGTTGACCAGGACCGACTTGATGCCGGTTTTGCCGCGCAGTTGCTCGTCCAGCGCGCCCTCGACGCCGGTGACCCCTTTGAAATCCGGCATGCGATAATTAAAGAATA
>QHPW01000185.1:0-5620 GCA_003219675.1 Verrucomicrobiota bacterium | reverse complement strand
CCCCAGGATGTGCGCGGCCGAGGAGTGATGCGGATAGGAGCGCACCGGTTGAACCTCGAGATCAAATCCGGGCGAACTGGCCGATTGCTCGGCAAACAACGCCATGCTTTGCGGGTCCAAATCCGACAAAACCGGCATCGGAAGAAACAGCCGCTGGTCGTAATGCTCGAGGAACTGCTTTTCGTTCAGGAGCTGAGGCTGCTTCAGGACTGACGTGACGCGCCACACCAGATTGCTGACCACCTGGTAGCGGGTCAGCTTGCCCAGCTCGATGCGCTGATTGCGGGTGAGCCGGGCCTTGGAATTGGTCCGCGTGAGCTGGCGCATGACCCCGCTCAATTGGTTGCTGTAAGCGGACTGAAAATAAGGGCGCAGCTCGTCGAGGTACAGATTCGCGTTGTAACTGGGCCGGTTTTCCACGAGGGCGACGCCGTTGGCGTCGAAAATTTTTCCGCGGATGGCCGGGATGCGAACCGTGCGGAAGGATTGGTTGATCTGGCTGGTTTGATAGCGTTTGACCGAGAGCACCTGCACATACCAGAGACCCAGCAGCAAAAGACCCAACCCCGAAAGAACGCAGGCGGCCAGCACCTGCAATTGCCGGTCGTTCTTTCTCAGCTGGTCGAAGATCAACATAGTCGCTCAGTAATCCACATGAGGCCGGCGGTCGCGCTTGATTTCGCGATCGGGACGAAAACTGGTTTGTGGCTGGGGCTGATAGCTAAAGGCGCGGTTGAGCCGGCCGAACAGGTAAAACAGCGGCGGAGTGAAGGCCGCGCCGCCCGCGCTGTTGCCAGCCCAGGGCCTGTCGGAGCTGCGCGTTTTCCCGCCAGGCTTCCTGGGCCTGCATGAGTTGCTCGCGCAAAATCAACTCGCGGCAGTAATGGATGATAAACCCGACGACGAACAGCGGAAGCACGCTGATTCCCAGCGGGTTGGCCGAGAGCGAATCGAACCAAAGCCCGCCCAGTAACGCCAGCAGGCCCACGGTCGAAAGGCCGGCGCTCAGACTCGCGTAAACAATCAGGGCCGGCAGCAGATCGATTTGTGTGCCGAACAGATTGCGCAGGCCGCGACAATACGACTCCAGAAAGACCGCCAGGAAGGCGATCAGCAGTACGGCGAAGGTGTTCAGCCAGTTCATTGCAGCATCACCCAGACCATTTCGAGGCGGTTCGGGTTCACCGCCAGTTTGACGCGGGCTTCGAGATTCATCCCGTAGTCGTTGGTTCGCACGTCCACAATCTGGCCGACGACGATTCCCTTTCGAAAAATTCCTCCATCGCCGCTGGTCATCACTGCCTGTCCAGGCTTGAGCAGGCTGCCGCCGGGAACAAACATCAGATCGACCAGCAGACGGTCCAGGCTGGAAGCGCTCGGCGAGATGATTCCTTTGGCCACGATGCTTTGGTCGCGCGGCTCGGAACGGTCGAAACCCACGTCGCTGATGCGTCCGACGAGGCCTTCGGAGGTCAGCACGGTCATATTGGTGCGTATTCTGTCCCGCAGGCCGACATCAACCATGATGGTCCGCCACCAGTTTGCGGGATCCTGTCCCACGACCCGGGCGGGTTTCAGAGACCAGGGGACGCGCTGTTGCCAGCCCAGGGCCTGTCGGAGCTGCGCGTTTTCCCGCCAGGCTTCCTGGGCCTGCATGAGTTGCTCGCGCAATTGGTGGTTTTCTTTTTGGAGATCTTCGATTTGTTTGAGAAGCGCGCTCCGTGGCGCAATGGTGTTGCCCGCGTGTTCGACCAGGTTCTGGGCCGAGCCCGCGATCCCGAAGAGAGGCAGAAAAAGTCCGCCGATAGCGAGCTTGAACTTGCCGGCCGTGGGTTCAGGCAGGTTGAGAACCACGAGCACGACCAGCAGGACCAGGCCGCACGTTATGTAATACTGCCGTTTTAACATCTGTCACCCCGTCGGAACAACAGGGCGAACGCACTCCCGGCCCGCTCCAGGGTCAGGTCCGGCTGGAGGAAGCGACTCGCTTGAGAAATTGGAGTTCCTGCAACACCCGGCCGGTGCCCTCGGCAACCGCGGTGAGAGGATCGTCCGCAATGTGGACCGGCAGGCCGGTTTCTTCGGCCACCAGTCGGTCAATGCCACGCAACAAGGAGCCGCCGCCCGCCATGACGATGCCGCGATCCACGAGATCAGCGGACAGTTCAGGGGGGCAACGCTCCAGAGTGATGCGAATGGACTCCAAAATACTAGTCAGAGGCTCCTTCAGGGCTTCGCGAATTTCCTCGGAACGAACCGTCAGCGTTTTCGGCAACCCGGCGCTTAAATCGCGCCCTTTGACTTCCATGGTCAATTCCTGTTCCAGAGGAAAGGCCGAGCCGATACGGATTTTGATTTCTTCCGCAGTGCGTTCGCCAATCATCAAGTTGTAGGCACGTTTCATGTAGGCGACGATGGTTTCGTCAAACTCATCGCCGCCGACCCTCAGACTGCGACTGAACACAATTCCCGCCAGGGAAATGATCGCAATTTCGCAGGTCCCGCCGCCAATATCGACAATCATATTGCCGGCCGGTTCATGGACCGGGAGACCGACGCCAATCGCAGAGGCCATCGGTTGTTCGATCAAGTAAACTTCGCGCGCGCCGGCGTGGGTGGCGGAATCTTTGACCGCCCGCTTTTCCACTTCCGTGATGCCCGAGGGGACGGCGACCACGACCCGGGGAGCGATGAGTTTGCGATGGTGAACCTTTTGGATAAAATGCCGCAGCATCGATTCCGTGATTTCGAAATCGGCGATCACCCCGTCTTTCATGGGTCGAATGGCGACGATGTTGCCGGGAGTGCGGCCGAGCATGCGCTTGGCTTCTTCCCCGACAGCCAAGACGTTGGTCGTTCCCGCCTGGATGGCAACGACCGACGGTTCACGCAACACGATTCCCTGATCACGAACATAAACGAGAGAATTCGCAGTCCCAAGGTCTATCCCAATGTCGTTGGAAAACAGGCTCTTAAGTTGCGCAAACATGAATTGTGCCTAGCACCAGAACACCTTAAGTGTGACATTATTAACAGGTTGTGTCGGCGGAAGTTCAAAACCGGAAAAGATGTTAGATCAAAACCGGAGAGATTAGAGGCGGTGGTGTGCGAGAACGGGTGGCCAGGTGGGATTTTGAGGATTGGGAGGTTCTGGCACGACCCAGAAGCATTGGTCGGGGTGGTGGATGAGAGTGACGATCTTACGTTTGGTAGGTGTGACCGGCCAAGAGCGTCCGAGGAAGTCGAGTGTAGAGTCGTGGTTGAGACGGCGTTGAAGATGAAGGGCCAAGTGGAGATCGAGCAGGGGTGGAGCAGGCATGGGCCTGAGCTTGGAGCATTTTTGGTCGTGGGCTTTTTGCCAAGCCTGATCGGGGGTGAGCCGGGGAGTCCGGCAACGGGTGTTTTTGTTGTGCCAATCGATTTGGGTTTTGAGGAAGTGGTTAGCCTGAGTGTAATCGGAGATTTTTTCAAAGGACAGGAGAGTGACCAGACGTTTTTGGAAGACGAGGAAGCGTCGTTCGATTTTACCTTTGGCTTGTGCATCGGGAGCTACCCGGTGATGAACGCCCAGGGCTGTGAAAGCCCGCTGGAACTGAGAGTGAGTGTCGAGGCGGTCTGCTGGAGAACGATGACCGAACAGGCAGAGGCCATCGGTATAGAGGCAGGCTGGCAGACCGAACTGTTCGAGAATGAGGCGCAGGTGAGAGAAATGGCTCCAGGTGGTATCGCTGGGCACAAAAGTTCCGCCGAGAATTTTTCGGGAATGGTCGTCGAGGGTCAGAATGAGGGTGGGATAATGATCGGCGGGCCACCAGCCATGGGGAGAGGAATCATGCTGCCAGAGTTCGCCAATGGCGGCACATTGCCAGCGTCGTCGGGGTTTGGGGCCTGGTCGTAAGGTGGGAACGCGATTGGGGAATTGTTGCCGAACGTAGGCGGCTACCGCCGCCCTGGAGCGTTTAAAGCCGAACCGGCGCTCCAGTTCATCGGCCAACAGGGCGAAGTTGAGCGGCTGACTATGTGGCAGGATGTGGGCCAGAAACTGACGTGCTGGAGCTGGCCAATCTGGCTTGTGATCCCCGCCGGAAGCTTTGGGGATAAAAGCATCCTTGTCGATTAGCCACTGGTGACGCAACTCATAAAGCCGGCTGGGCTTGATCATCAGCCGGTCGGCCGCCGTGCCGGCATCCAACAAGCCAGCATTGAAGGCGCAGAGAATTTCCTGAACGAACAGCGGTGAAGCCCGCTTGGCTAATTGAGTTTTTTTTCATAGCAGAGAAAATACCTCGCTGGGGGCGCTGCCCCCAAACCCCTGAAGTTTATCGCTCGAACAGGAATTGAATGAGTTCCTCGCCTGGGAACAGAACAGCCCAAGGCCGAAACCTTGGGCTGAGCAAGGAACTCAATTCCTGGTTCTGAGCTGCTCCGGTTGCGCTTCCGCAGAGCCGTATCCTTCTCAGAACGGTCTCACCGTTGAACCGAAACCAATGCAACAGACAAGCCCAATCTCCAAATACTCAAAGAATTCCACTTTTGATCTAACAATTCCTCCGCTTTTGATCTAACCCCGACAGAATGAAACCGTTGTTCAGGCCCGGGCCGGCGGAATTCTTCCCCGGCGGCGTCGCGCAGTGGCCATCGCCCTGGGCGCATGCCGTGCACAAGCCCGTTTTCATCGCGTTTTTGGGTTGCTTCGCCGTCGCCTGGACCGCGCTTCTGCTTGGCATTTCATCGGCCGAGGCAGGGCGCTGGCTCGACGGTCTGTACTGGCTGCTCGCGGCGGTGAGTTCTCTGACCGGGCTGGCCCGGCGCCTGCCGGAGCAAAACGTTTTCATGGCGGCGACACTCATCATCGCGATCTCTTTCGGCATCGCATTCGTGGCTGAAAAGACCGGTGTACCGTTCGGCCCGCGCGCTTACACCGATGTGCTCGGAGCGAGAATTCCAGGGGTACCGTGGCCGGTCCCGTTGATGTGGCTGGCGGTTATCGTCAATGGCCGCGGCGTCGCGCGGCTCATCCTGCGGCCGTGGCGCAAAACCACTTACTATGGCTGGCGGTGCTGTTTGATTTCGGATTGGAGCCGTTCGCCGCGCGCGTGAAGCATTACTGGTTCTGGGAAACGCATGCGGTCGTGCCGGGCTGGTATTCGGCGCCGTGGGTGAATTTCCTTGGCTGGTTCGCAGTCGCGCTCGGCATCCTCGGTTTCACCACGCCGTGGCTCATCAACAAGCAGCCCATCAAACAACCGACCGATTACCACCCGTTGGCGTTATGGCTGTTGCTGAATTTCTATTTCGCCACCGGCAATGCCCTTCAACAACTGTGGCCCGCAGTCGCCCTCAGCTTCGTCGCCAACGCGATCGTGACTATTTACGCCGTGCGCGGTGCGCGGTGGTGAATTGGACGATTCCAGAATCGACTTGCGGCGACGTTCCGCTTCGCCGCGAGCCGCCGCGAAGGACACGCCGGCGGCGTGTACTCCCCAAACAAATCACTTTCGGACAGGCGCCAGGACTTTGATCAACCAAACTTCGGCGACGTGACAGCCGCGGCCGTTGTCACCAAGGCCCGGCTCGCGGAACCAATCCAACGTCAGTTCACCGCTTTTCGTCGTTTCGG
>QHPW01000036.1:6250-19670 GCA_003219675.1 Verrucomicrobiota bacterium | reverse complement strand
TTCGATCGGCCTGATTTCGTGGCGTCGCGCTGCCGCCGGACACTGGACCGAACGGGCCCGACTCCTTTGGCCCGCCCGCGTTGCCGCATTGACCGACATTCTTTTGATCCCGGTGATCCTCGATCAAGGCCATCGCGTGCTGTCTCCGGAAACCGCCAACGGCTGGATCGTCAACGGTCTGGCCTCTTGTTTTGGAGCATTGCTTGGAAGTTATCCATTCGACCGCGAAATATTTCCCCGGCTTCGGTTTCGCAGTTGGCTGTACCAGTCAATCGCGTTGTGGGGATTGCGTTTGAGCCTTTGGACCGCGTTTATCGCGGCCATCGCACTGATGCCATCCGGCTTCGGCCGGGGAACGCTCGTGGTGGGGTGCGGGTATCTGATTTTCCATTTCGCGATGCAATGGGGGCTGGCGGTGAAATTCCTTCGCTGGGTCAGGTTCGCCCGGCCGGCAAACGAACGGTTGCGCCGCATTGTGGACGAAGTCTCGGCGCGGGCCGGTGCCAGGCCCCCCACCACCTGGCTGATGGGAGGCGTGCAAGCGCTGGCGTTCGCATTCCCGACGACCGGGGAAATGATGTTCAGCGAGCGGCTCCTGGAGATTTGTTCGGACGAAGAGGTCGCCACGGTTTGCGCTCATGAAATAGCCCATTTGGTCGAATCCAAAGCAACGCTCGCCGGCAGATGGCTGGGGTCATTGAGCCTGTTCCCTCTCATTTTCATCGTCCCGGTGATTCACAACTTTGGAGCCGGCTTCATTATCCTGCCATTGCTCACGCTCCTGATCAGCCGGTTTGCGCGCTGTCTCTCTCAACGGATGGAAAAGCGCGCAGACCAAACCGCGGCAGAGAACCAGAATAACGAGGGCGTTTATGCGCGCGCCCTGGAGAGACTCTATCGCGAAAATCAATTGCCCGCGATCAATGTCAACGACCGGCAAACGCACCCCCATCTCTACGATCGAATGGTGGCGGCAGGCATTACTCCCGACTATCCCCGTCCGGGCCGTCCGAAGAAAATGACATGGGTAGGGACCGCTTATGCCTGCGCGCTCGGCCTGTTACTTGCACTCCTCGTCATGCGTGGCGCCATGCACGGCGAATGACTGGACTAGATCATTTTACCGACATACGTCCGCGAAAGGTTCAATGCTTCAACAACTCGCCCACGTCCACTACGGCCTCGGGGAAGGCCTGGAGTCTGGCCTGGTCGCCGGCATGGAGAACGGTTTTCGAGCCGTAACCGGTGAAATGCGGCTCACGATACACTTCAACCGTCAGGTCAACCAGGTTGACGATCCAAACTTCGGCGATTCCAGCGCGACCGTAGGTGGGAAGTTTTTCCTCCTGATCGGTGACCAGGGACGCATCAGAAACTTCAACCAACAGATATACATCCTCCGGCTCGGGATGACGCGAGGTGTAGCCGCCCGGATCGCGCTTTAAGAGCATGAAATCGGGTTCGGGTTCGGAGTGATCGTCCAGGTGGACGGGGTCCTGTACACAGACCGACCATCTGCCCTTGCACGCCTGGGTGAAGGGGTCGATCAGGCGTTTGACCACGCCGCCATGAAACGGGCCAATCGGTGACATATCAATGATCTCTCCATTAAGCAGTTCCACACGCGCGTCCGGTTTGAGCACGCCCGTCTCCGCCATGCGGTAGTACTCCTTTACGGTGAAGCGATGTTTGGTCGGCGCGAACATGGCGTCAAGTTAGCCAATCATTTCGGCATTTGCAATCCGACCTTTTCCGCCACCTGCGCGACATCTTTGTCGCCGCGGCCGGAGAGGTTCACGATGACGAGTTTATCCTTGCCCAGCTTCGGCGCGCGTCGCATGACTTCGGCGATGGCGTGCGCGCTTTCGAGGGCAGGAATGATTCCTTCCAATCGCGCCAGTTTCATGAACGCTTCGAGCGCCTGTTCATCCGTCGCGTACGTGTATTCGACGCGTTTCTGATCGCGCAGCCAGGCGTGCTCCGGACCGACCGCGGCGTAATCGAGTCCGGCGCTGACGCTGTGGGTCAGTTGAATCTGGCCGTATTCGTCCTGCAACAGAAACGAGCGGGTGCCTTGCAACACGCCGAGCGAGCCGCCTTGAAACCGCGCCGCGTGTTTGCCGGCTTCAATGCCTTCGCCGCCCGCTTCCACCCCGGCCATTTTCACCGACGCGTCTTCGAGGAACGGATAAAAAAGGCCCATCGCGTTCGACCCGCCGCCGACACAGGCCACGAGCAAATCGGGCAGGCGCTCCTCCTTCTCCAGAATCTGCCGGCGCGTTTCGTCGCCGATGACGCGCTGAAAGTTCCGCACCATCATAGGATAGGGATGCGCGCCATAGACCGTGCCGAGGATGTAATGGGTCGTGCGCACGTGGGTGACCCAGTCGCGCATGGCTTCGTTGATCGCTTCCTTGAGCGTCTGCTGTCCGGCCTTCACCGGCACCACCTCGGCGCCGAGCATTTTCATGCGATAAACGTTGAGCGCCTGGCGTTCGCAATCGACCGCGCCCATGTAAACGACGCATTTCAAACCGAACATCGCGGCCACAGTGGCGGTGGCGACGCCATGCTGGCCCGCGCCGGTCTCGGCGATGATCCGACTCTTGCCCATGCGCCTGGCCAACAGGATTTGGCCGATGCAATTGTTGATCTTGTGCGCGCCGGTGTGGAGCAGGTCTTCGCGTTTGAGAAAGATTTTCGCGCCGCCGAGTTCGCCCGTCAGCCGCTCAGCGAAGTAAAGCGGCGTGGGCCGACCGCAAAATTCGCGGAGGTAATACTCAAACTCGCGCCGGAACGCCGGGTCTTTTTGCGCGCGCGCATATTCGTCCTCCAATTGCTGCAACGGATGCATCAGCGTCTCCGGCACGTAACGTCCGCCGTAGGGACCGAAGTGGCCTTGCGTGTCAGGAAGGTTCGGACCGATAACTGCGTTCATGGAGGCAAACTAGACGAAAGCGGGCAGGTGAGAAAGTTAGAAAGTGAGCGAACCGCGTCAGGTCTTTCCACTTGCGCACTCGCTCGCTTTCTCCGTCACAGCCTTTGCGGCCGCTATGAACCGTTGCATCCTCGCGCGGTCCTTTTTTCCGGGCGCTGACTCCACGCCACTCGACACGTCCACCGCGTAAGGCCGCACTTTGCGGACGGCCTCCGCGACATTTTCCGGCGTCAGACCACCGGCGAGAATGATGGGCCGTCCCAGCTTCTTCGCCTCGACGGCAAGCTCCCAATTAAAATTTGAGCCGGTCCCGCCCAGTTTGTCCGGCGCAAATCCGTCGAGCAGCCACGC
This sequence comes from Verrucomicrobiota bacterium, assembly GCA_003219675.1. Lineage (GTDB taxonomy): Bacteria > Verrucomicrobiota > Verrucomicrobiia > Limisphaerales > AV2 > AV2. Next base: position 16,381 of record QHPW01000036.1, on the reverse strand, counting down.
GTCCGTTTCATAGGCCGGTAACGCGTGCAACGACTCGAGGCGCTCAATTCGAAACGCTTTATAGACCTTGAGCGGGGAAAACTTCCGGCAAAATTCAGGCGTTTCGTCGCCGTGAAACTGCAGCGTGTCTATGCCGGAAAGTGAAATGGTTTCCAGAACCGCTTTCTCCGTCGCATTCACAAATACGCCGACCTTCGCAACGAACGGCGGCAATCGGCGTATGATGTCCGCGGTAACGTTGACCGAGACATTGCGCGGGCTTGGCTCGTAAAACATGAAACCCAGTGCTTCGGCCCCGGCTTCCACCGCGCCCAGCGCGTCATCCAGTCTGGTAATGCCGCAGATTTTGACTCGGACGCTCATTTCAACCGGCCAAAAGCTCTTTGACCTTCGCTTGAATGCTTCCCTGCCGCAGCAGCGATTCGCCCACGAGGATCGCATTGGCGCCGCAGCGCGCCAGCCGTTCGACATCGGCGCGCGTCTGAATGCCGCTTTCTGTTACCAGCAGCCGTTCGTTGTTGCCCGGCGCGGCGCGGAGCTTCGCCGCCAGTCGTTCGGTCGTCGCCAAATCCACCTTGAACGTTTCGAGGTCGCGATTATTGACGCCGATGAGCCGCGCGTTGATCGCCAATGCGCGCTCCAACTCCGTTTCGTCGTGCACTTCTACCAGGGCAGCAAGACCAGAATCCATCGCCAGCGAATGAAAGCGCTGCAACTGTTCGCCCGTTAAAATGGCGGTTATAAGAAGTATTGCATCCGCGCCCCACTCGATGGCTTCCAGAATCTGCCGTTCGTCGATGATGAAGTCCTTGCGCAACAGCGGCAGGTTCACCACTTCGCGAATCAGCTTCAAATGGCTCAGCGAACCCTGGAAAAATTTCTCGTCGGTCAGCACCGACAGACAACTCGCGCCTGCCGCCTGGTATTCTCTGGCGATTCGGACCGGGTCGAAATCCGGGCAGATCACCCCCGCCGACGGGGACGCTTTCTTCACTTCGGCGATCAGCGCGATGGAGTCGGCCTTCGGCTTCCGCAAGGCACCGACAAAACCGCGCCGCCCCTCCCGCTTCGCCAAAGCGGCTTTCAAATCCGCCACGCCTGCCGTTCGCTTGGGCAAACGCGCAAGTTCGGCCTTTTTCTGCTCAATGATGGCGTCGAGTATGTTCACAAGGCCAATGTCGAATGTCGAATGTCGAATGACAAAGGAATGACGAAGCCCGAATGATGAAGCGAAAGCGCGTCGCCTGGCCTCGTCGTTTGGGCATTCGGATTTCTGTCGTCATTCGGATTTGGTCATTCCTCCAGGTCCTTCACCCCCTGCATCCGCTTCGTGGGGCAACCGGCGCGCAACCAGCCGTTCACAAACTCGTCCAGGTCGCCGTCCATCACCGCCTGGACATCGCTGGTCTGGACGCCGGTGCGAAGGTCTTTGACCATCCGATACGGCTGAAAGACATAGCTGCGAATCTGGTTGCCCCAGGAAACACTGCCTTTCTCGCCGTAAAATCGCTCCAACTCGGCGCGCTTCTGGTCTTCGCGCAGCGCGTAGAGTTTCGAGAGCAGCAGTCTCATCGCCGCCGCCTTGTTTTGCATCTGCGAACGCTGCGCTTGCGACGCCGCCACGATGCCCGTCGGCAAATGCGTGATGCGCACGGCGGTTTCGACCTTGTTCACGTTCTGCCCGCCTTTGCCGCCGGCGCGATAGGTGTCGATTTGCAATTCGCTCGCCGGAACGACGAGTTCGCCCTCTGCTTCGATTTCGGCGATCACATCCACGCTGGCAAAGCTGGTGTGCCGGCGCTTGTTGGAATCAAACGGCGAGATGCGCACGAGGCGATGCACACCTCGTTCCGCCTTGCAAAAGCCGTAAGCATTTTCGCCCTTGATGAGCATGGTAGCGCTCTTGATCCCGGCGACTTCGCCGGCGAGCGCGTCGGTGACTTCAATCTCCCAGCCGCGCCGTTCGCACCAGCGTTGATACATCCGCAGCAGCATGTTTGCCCAGTCACACGACTCAGTGCCACCGGCGCCGGCGTTGATTCCGAGGATGCAATTGTTTTTATCGTGCGGACTGCTGAGCAACACACTCAATTCCAGGGCGTCGAGTTCCTTGCCGAATTTGGCGAAATCGCGTTCCAGTTCCTGCTGGTGTTTGAGTTGCTCGGTCTCCGGCTCGGCTTCGGCGAGTTCAACCATGACGCGAAAGTCCTCCAGTTGTTTCTCAGCGGCGAGGAGCGGCTCTATTTTTCTGCGGAGCGAACCGGCTTCGTCGATCAGCTTTTGCGCCTGCTCGCGATTGTTCCAGAAAGTCTCCTTGCCCATCGTGGCATCGAGTTCGCCGAGGCGTTTCTGCACGCGAGGCACGTCAAAGAAACCTCCGCAGGTGGGCAAGTTTCTCGCCGGCGGTCGTCAACTGCGCTTTGATGGCATCGAACATATCCGCTATCCAATACTGTCGAACGGCCCGGAACGCAAAGGGATTTTTATCCGCCAACAAGGAAAAGCGCGCATCTTCTTGACACTGCCACCGGAACGCCGGCCTCCGGTCCGGCAGCGTTGCCCGATCCCGCGCCGGAACCGCCGGGTCGGAGACCGGCGCTCCGCCTGCGAGTGCCCACGTTGGTGGCAGTGTCAAGAAAGTTGCGACCCAAGGAAAAGGCGGCGGGTATGAAGCCGCTCATCCGCCCAATAACCGCGTCGAAGTCCGCAGCCGCTCTGGCAATAGTCGCAGAAAGGGCGCTTTTCCAGTGCTGATGAGCAATGCGCACCAGACGCGCGAATAAGCGACTCAAGCGCCCGTGTCCTGGCGGGCGACTTTCGGTAAGAAGGAACGGACGGCCATGACCACCGACAACACCACACACACCCACCCAAACCAATCGCCGTGCCGATGGTAAAAGGTCGGCTCGCGTTTTTGTCCCGCCGGTCGGATCGGAATCTTCGCGGTCATGAAGCCCTGCGCGTAAACCGCTTTCCCTTCACCGCTCAAAATCCCTCGAATCGCGCCGCGCGAATCGATCCAGCAGGTCAATCCGTTGTTCGTGCAACGCACGAGCGGCAGGCCGTTTTCCACCGCGCGGAACACCGCGTTGGCCGCCTGCTGCCATTGCGCGGCGCTTTCTCCGAACCAGCCGTCGTTGGTCAGGTTCAACAGAAAATCAATGTCACTACCCGCGCTTCGGCGCGCCAGACCGGGAACGACATCTTCGAAACAAATCAAAACGGAAAGCCTCACCGCGGATGTCGCGTTGGACCGATCTAAGCCTGTAGCGGCGGTCTGTGACCGCCGTCCCGGTGCATCGCCATCACGCGTGCCCCGGCCATCGACCGCCGCCGCCGCATCAAGTTCGAACGGCACAGGCCGACCGCCTGGAGTGAAATCACCGGGGATCGGGAGGATCCGGCGCAAAAACGGCAGCCACCGGGCGAAGGGCAGATACTCGCCGAAAACGACCAGATGCTGCTTGTGATACCTCGCGACGTATTTGCCTTCCGGACTGAGCAAAAATGCCGCATTGAAATTCTCGTATTCGCCCGGACCGGTCGCGCCCGGCCGACGCTCGGCATCGTCCGCGCCCAGGATCATCCAGACCTTGTGCGCGACGATGAGGTTGGTCATGGCGCGAAAATTGTCTTCGGTAAAATTCGGCATCGACGATTCCGGCCAGATGAGCAGGTCGGGTCCGGCCGCGAGCGCCCGTTTGGACAGGTCCATGATTTTGTCGAACCGATTCGCGTCTTCGCGGTGGTCCCAGAGCAATGTTTGTGGAATGGCGGGTTGCACCAGGGCGACTTTCAGCTCTCGATCCGTCTGCGCCGGTTGCAGCAGCCGGTTCAGGCCGAAAACCATGACTCCGATCAAAACGATCAGGGCCAGGCGCAATTCCAGCAGCCAGCCCCAACGCAGGCCCGGTTGCCGGACAATTCTGAGCAACGCGACGGCCAGCGATATGGACAACCACACAACGATAAACGACACGCCATAAACGCCGGTGACCGACGCAATTTGAATCAGCGGCACCATTCGATACTGCGAAACGCCCAGAAAATTCCAGGGAAACCCGGACAGAAACCGGCCGACGACCATTTCGAGCGCGACCCAAAATGCGGCGGAGAGAAGCGTCCAGCGCGCGCGCTGCGACCAATTTGTCGTGAAAAATTCTCCGACCACCGACCACCAGCTTTGCTCTCCGACAAATTCCTTCCTCGAAAATAATCTCCAGCAAAGCCAGACCCACGTCGCTGGATACAAGGCGAGATACGCACTCAGCGCAAGCCAACCGACGATGGCACCGGCTGGAAACGGAATGAACAACAGCCAGTAAAGCGAGCAGAGGTAATTCGCGAGCCCGGCGAAGTATCCGATTCGAAAACATTCTCTGCCTCGCTGTCCCAGGGCGGCGAACAACATCAGACCCGGGGCAACCCAGGCCATTCCGGCGACACCGGGTTTGGGAAACGACGCGGCGAGCAACAGCCCCGCAACGATTGCTGCTCCATGACGTGGACCAAGCCGCGCGAGAAATTTCACCGGGCGCAGCTTGCCGAAACGCGGCGGAAACGCCAACCGCAAAAGGCGCAATCAGGCGCAACGGGGCGCAGCTGGACACCAGTTCAGGGATTCAATGAACGTCAAGCACACGTCGGGAACCTCCGCCGGCCGTGGGCCAAAAAGGTGCACCCGACTCGTCTCCCGTGAGACAGGCGGCACGCCTGTTCTACTTCGCCGGATAACGCCAGACCCAGTCGCCTTGCTGTTCGTCGAACAACGTCTTGCCAGGAGTTCCGCCGTCATCTTTTTCGTTCCAGCCGACAGAGTAGAGCACGAACTGTCCATCCTCGGCGCGGCGATAGTGGTAGGGCTGGCCCGTGAGCAGGTCGTGAGGCAGGGGCGAGAGGAATCGCGGCGCGAGCGCTTCCAATGTTTCGGGAAATTGTCCGCTGGCAAGGCGGTATCTTTCCAACACGCAGGCGAGCGCGGCTTGATCGGCGGCGGTTTGCGCCATCGCGGCTTTAAGGGATGCTTTGCCGAGGGCGGGCAGTAGCATCGCCGCAAGGAGTCGATGATGAAGGACGGCATTGAGAGTCTTCCCAAGGCGGCCTCCGGCGATTTCGCGCTCGAGTTCATGGTCATGGGTTGCAATTTGAGCCGGGAAGACTCTTTTCTTCACAGCGTCAAATGTTCCTCCCAGTTGGCTTTCGTAGAGCCGGCAATAACTGAGCTGCTCCTGATAATACCATCCCCGTGGAACGAATCGACTGACCAGGTCAACGAACCCGCCGCCGATTGGATCGGGGGCATCGAGATCGAACAGTTCGCTGGGACGGTATTTTCGGCGATAAAGGAGATCGGCTGTCAGAATTGCAGCCGCTCGCTCTCCATCGAGAGGTCGTTTCATGTCGGCCAGGAAATTGAACTGCTGAAAGCGCGTTTGAAGCTCTTGTAGCTCCGCATCGGACCATCGGTGCGCAGCCAGGCCTTCCCAAACAGGCTGGATCGCGATTTGCACGCAGGCGAGGCGCACCAGATAGGAAATCAAAATCGGTTCTTCTTTCAAGGAATCGGCCAGATAGAGCATCAGCTTCACGTCTTCCAGAGCGTCCTCGCCGCGGCCGACGGCGAGTTCGGCGCACGCCCGGCGTTGCAGGCGCTGGACGGCGCCTTTGATCTTCTCCAAGTGAGGGATCAAAATTCCCCAGGGGTCATCCAAATCGTAAATCACTGGATACCGCGAATACGGCCGGCGGCTGGCAGCGCGGAGTTCCGCCAGATTGGTTTCGCTGGATTTCAACCCTTCCAACACTGCCACGGCCGCTCTGGCGCGCGTTTCAAGATCGAGTTTGTTGGTCGTGAAAAAGATCTGATGCCGGTTTGTTTCACCGGACCGAACTGCGGCGAAGGCCGCTTTCCAGGCAACGAGATCCGTGAATTTCCGGTTGCCCAAATCTCTATCCTTGGGATCGGACACCCTGCCGAAAGCCTGCCCGAAGTTGTCCTTGTCAAAATCAGAGCTGCCGGGATTCCCTCTTACGAACCAGGACCTGACGAACGGCGTAGCCGCGAAATTTTGCTCGTCTGGAACGGACTGGGGGACGAATGCCCGGTAATCAACCTGCTCACCATGCGCTTCGAGCTCCTGTCGATACCTGTTCCAGGCGCGCCGTCCGCGCCAGTTTTCCTCGGCGTAAAACAAGGCCAACAACGTGAAGAGGCAGACCAGCACAAAGAGACCAGGACGAATCGTTCGCCCGCTGAACAGCCACCCGAACAACCTTCGAAAGGTGGGAAAATGGCCGGCAATAGTACTGGTGTTGGAATCGTTCATGGGATTAAACGGCCACGGTTCGGTGGGAAAGCTCACTGCGCGGTCTGGGAACAAACGGTTTTGGCGCTTCGGCCGACGTCTGCGATTCGATGAGTTCTGCCAGCAGACGCCGGTGATCTCTTAGCGCCATCAGAACCTCCGGCGCCCTCGGCGCGTTCGGAGATTGGGCGGCTCGAGCCGGTTCGCGCGTCACCGAATTCAGTGCCAGAATCAACACCCACACCGCCGCCAATCCCGCCCAGGCTTGCGGGCAAGGCCAGAGTAATTCGCGCCACCCGCAAGTTGGTTGAGGGGTGATGGTTGAGAGTTGATGGTCGCGCGCGCGGCGAGCGGCGTCCAGGATTTCGCCACGCCATTCCGCTGGGATTTTCCGCAGCGGCTGGCGCTGAAGTTGTTTTTCAAAATCTTCCGGCCTCATTTTGACATGCGCTTGTTTTGTAGGGCGGCTTTGCCGGCCGCCGCTATTGTATTGAGACGCGCGGGCCAGCATCCACCCGTTCATCATTTGATCTCGTCGTAAAGGGGACGCAGCCGCTCCCGCAATTTGTCTAAGCCGTAACGATAGCGGCTGGTGGTGGTGTTCGGCGGGATGTCAAGCGCTTCGGCAATCGACCCAAAGGTCAGACCTTCCCACAACTTCAGGTGGACCACGGCGCGTTGTTCGGGCGGCAGCTCCCCCAGTGCGGCCATCAGCGCCTGACGAAAGGTCTGTTCGTCCGGTTCAATCACGGGCGCAAAAATGGACGCGCTTTCCGCTGCCAATTGTTCGTAATTCTTCCCGCGCGTTTTCCGGCGGCGCATCAGGTCGATGGCAAGGTCGTGTGCCAGGCGAATCAAGAAGGCTCGCTCGTCGCGCACGGCATCGAGCGCGCCGGGCTGTCTCGCCAGTTTAACGAACAGCTCCTGCAACAGGTCCTTGGTGTCGGCCTCGTCCCGCGTGAAGTTCTGCAGAAAAGCAAACAGCGCCTGAGCGTGATCATCGTAAACACGGGCGAGCAAATCGGGTGTCGACATCGCTTCAGCAAAACCCGCCGGATAAATAATTTGTCCACACAAAATCGCTCGATGGGCCTGGTTGCTGCCGGCGCGTCAGTACCGCCGGAAGTTTCGACCGGGCGAAGAAGAAATCGTCACGTCAGCGGCAGCGTGAAGAAGAAGGTTGTCCCCTGCCCCAAATCGCTTTCCACCCAAACCTCGCCGCCATGGGACTGGACGATGTGTTTGACGATGGATAATCCAAGCCCCGTTCCGCCCTGCTCGCGCGAACGGGCCTTGTCCGCGCGATAGAAACGTTCGAAGACACGATCGATCGAGTCCGGCGGAATGCCAGGACCGTTGTCGCGCACTGAGATTTCGGCAAATTGTCCGTCGGCGAGTCGCGCGCTGATCCAGACGCGCCCTTCCGGACGACCATATTTGATCGCATTGTCCACCAGGTTAAAAAGCACCTGCTGAACACGGTCCGCGTCCGCGCGCACGGTGACGTTCTGGGGGACCTGATTTTCCAGATGCACCCTTTTGTCTCCGGCCCTCGACTGCAGATCGTTCACCACGTCCTCAGCCGCGGGCCGCAGTTCGACCTGTTGAAGGTTCATGACAATCTGGCCGGATTCGAGCCGGGAGATCGTGAGCAGATCTTCAATCAAATAGGTGAGCCGGTCGGTGTGTTTCTCGATGGTCTGGAGGAAACGCATGGCGACGTTGGGGTCGTCTTTCGCGCCGTTGATAAGGGTTTCGACGTACCCTTTGATCATGGAAAGCGGGGTGCGCAGTTCGTGACTGACGTTTGCGACAAATTCCTGGCGCGTGTTTTCCAGTTGCTTCAGCCGCGTCAAATCGTGAAACACGAGGATCATTCCCTGCGGTTTGCCGTCCCGATCGAGCAAAGCCGTGGCATTGATCTGCAAACTGCGGTCGTCCATGCCCGGCAGTTCCAGCTCGAAGCCAAGCACCTGGCCTTCCGCGCGGACGCGGCTCGCCAGCTCCTGCAATTCGTGCAGCCGGAGCGCCTCCATCATGGTGCGCCCGCGGATGTCGCCGTTCAAACCGAAAAGCTGTTCGAGCGCCTGGTTGACCAGTTGAACGCGCTCATTGCCGTCCAGCAGCAACACCCCTTCGACCATGCTGTTGAACAGGGCCAGTTGTTGCGCCTGCGCCCGGGCGAGCGCGTGCTGCTGCTGTTCCTGCAAGCCGGCGTTTTGCCCGGTCTGGTCTATGAGCTTTTCCCGCGCCTCGTCATAGCGCCGTTTCCACCAGAAATGCAGCGCGCCGAATCCGAGACAGGCGAGAATGGTCAGGACGGGCCACATGCTTTCCGCGCTTGTTAACGTGATAACGGTTCAACGCTTCAACACACGGCAGGCATTACACTTCAAATCGTTAAACAGTTAAATCGTTAAAATCACCGGCGGCTTCAATTCTCAACGCATCGGTAGCCCACCCCGCGAACCGTGTCGAGGTATCGGGCGGCGCGCCCAAGCTTTTCCCGCAGCCGGCGCATGTGTGTGTCCACGGTGCGGGTATCGATGAGATTGTCGTATTGCCAGACGTCCTGCAGGAGCTGCTCGCGCGATTGCACGCGCCCGCGGCGTTGCGCCAGCACGGTCAATAACTTGAACTCGGTGGCGGTGAGATCGACGCGTTTGCCCTGGACGGTCACCAGATGCCGCGGCACGTCAATCACCAGCTCGCCCAACTGATAGCGGTCCTTTTTTTCATCTTTACCCTGGTCGCGTTTCATCAGGTTTTTCACGCGGAGGACCAGTTCGCGCGGGCTGAACGGTTTGGTGATGTAATCGTCCGCCCCGAGCTCCAGGCCCAGCACGCGGTCGATCTCCGCCGCCTTGGCCGTGAGCATGATAATGGGAATCCCTGAAGTCGCGGGGTCGCGGCGCAGGATTTTGCAAACTTCAAGGCCGTCCACTTCCGGGAGCATGAGGTCGAGCACAATCAGGTCCGGCGAACAAGCCTTGGCCTTTTTCAACGCTTCCGAGCCGTCCGACGCCGTCACGACTTCGTAACCGGCGCTCTTGAGATTGAACTCAACCAGCTCAACTGCGTCGGGTTCATCATCCACTACCAGAATCCTGGCCATCACGCGGGCTTTGATTATCACGAAGGCCAGCTTCCTGCAATTCCGGGCAGGTGACAAGGATGTTACGAATTCGTGACAGCCCGGGGAGCGCTTCTTGACACTGCCCCCGACTCGACTGGCACCGCGGAGCGCCGATCTCCGATCCGGCGCGCTTCGGGGTTCTTTTGAATACCTGCCGGGTCGGAGACCGGCGTTCCGGGGGCAGGGTCAAGAAGCGCCCACAGCCCGGCCCGTCAGGCCGGGGTCAATGGCGTTCGAGCAGACATTCCTCCTTGTTTGATTCGGGGCTCAGTCGTTGTCCTCTCCGTGGTGACCGTTGTGCCGGCCATGATCGTCGTTGCGTTTTCCGTGCACAGCGCGGAGGCTGTTATTCAGAATATAACCGGCCACCTTTTGACCGGTCGCCTGGCCGTCATCGCAGGCAGACCGGAAGTGAATGCCGGCAAAGATGCGGGCATCCTTGATTTCATCGAGAGCCTCGGAAAAGCTCGTGAACGAACGGATCACTCCGACCATCCCATCGGAATCCACACTGAACGAAGCTTCCTCGCCAAAGTAGGCCGCGAGTGCGGCGGCCGCCGCGCCACTGGCAGTCGAATGGCCCGACGGATATTCGGGATGACTCGGGGTGATCAGGAGCGGAGTCCACGTCGCATCCGGGTCGGTCGGAGCCAGTTGAATGGCGGTTACCGGTCGCCAGAAGACATAGGT